>NZ_JARAYJ010000014.1:0-204591 GCF_033794345.1 Streptomyces niveiscabiei | reverse complement strand
AACTCCGCCGAATACACCTTCATCACCATGCGTGACATCTCTTCCTCTGGACCCTCAAGGTCCAGTGTCCAAGGTGTCCACGCCCAAGGGGAAAGGCCCGCCGGGGGCGAAGCCTTTGCGTAGGACGGGGCGCGTCTTGGTGGGGCGGGGCTGTATCTGATGGCGGCTTCCGCCACGCGGGCGCGACCAGCCCCCGCGGCGCCGCAGTCGCCATCCGGCCTGCCGCGGCACTTTGGCGGGCGAGGCTTGATGGGCGCGCAGCGCCCATTCAGGGGCGCGGGGCTGTGCCTGATATGCGGCTACCGCCGCGCGGGCGCGACCAGCCCCTGCGGCGCCGCAGCCACCGCCTGGGACGCGTCTTGATGGGGCGCGCAGCGCCGCCCCTCCAGGGGCGCGGGGCTGTGTCTGATGTGCGGCTGCCGCCGCGTGGGCGCGAGCGGCCACGACGGTGCCGCAGCCGCCGTCAGACCTGCTGCGGCACCCCATCCGGCGCACCTACACCCCCGCCCCCAAAACCCCCTCCGCCGCCTCCAGAATCTCCGTCACCCGCAGAGCGAACCCCGCATCACAGGCGTGCGGCCGACCGGAGGCAACCGCCTCCAGCAGCGCATCGGCCGCCCCGCTCAACGCACTCACCGCATCGCTGACCCCCTCGGGCAGCACCACCACCCCCGCCTCCCCCCGAAACTCCACCGCGTTCCCGGAGGCCGCGTCGGGAGCCGTCAGGCTCAGGGTCACCGTGCTGGACGCCCCACCGGAGTGCTCCAGCACGAGATGGACCGTGTCCCCGGGCCCGTGCGCGGCGGCCCCCACCCTGGTCACATCCCCCAGCACCGGCAGCAACACGGACAGCGCATGCGGCCCGACATCCCACAAGGCCCCCTTCTCCCGCCGCCACGGCGACTGCGCGAAGGGGCTGCCGGCGGACGTGAACACGGACCCCAGCCACTCGGCCCGCCCGGTGAACCACCCCTCCGTGGCCCCCTGTTCACGGATCCACGCGGAGATCACGGGATCGAACCGAGCCGTGAAGAACACGACGGACGAGACCCCGCTCTCCCGGGCCGCCGCCACCAACTCCCGCCCGGCCCCGGAGGACAACGCGAGCGGCTTGTCCAGCAGCAGATGCCGCCCGGCGAGAGCCGCCCGCGTGGCCAACGCGACCTGGACATCCGGCGGCAGAGCGACGGCGACGGCGTCCACATCGGAGAGAAGCGTGTCGACGTCGTCGTACGCCCGGACCCCGTACTCCCCGGCGATCTCCTTCGCGGCCTCCCCCCGCCGCCCCCACACCCCGACGAATTCGAGGGAGGGGTGCCCCGAGAGGGCGGGAGCGTAGGCGATCCGGGCCCACGGCCCCGTACCGAGCAGTCCGATGCGCATGACGTCACCCTCTCCGCGCCGGGACCGCGCACGCAAGGCCTGGGGAAGCCGATCTCACCGGCCGGACACCCCACCCGAACCCGCTGATCCCTGATGTACTTCTCCGGACCGGCAGAAAGCGCTTGCTGTCGGTCGCCCGCCGAAGACATCCGCAGGGATCCGGAGGACAACCGCCCATGGCGTCGTCGTACGAGCGACCGCTCGACCACCGCTACCGGGACGAGCACCCTGTCCGCACACTCGCCTACCTCTTGCGCGCCGACCGCCGCAAAATCCTCGCGGCCGTCGTCGTGTTCACCGTCAAGCACAGCCCCATCTGGCTGCTTCCGCTGATCACCGCGTCGATCATCGACACCGTCGTCCAGCACAGCGAGATCGGCCGCCTGTGGACGAGCACCGGCGTGATCATGTTCATCCTGCTGGTCAACTACCCCCTGCACCTGCTGTACGTACGGCTCCTGTACGGCAGCGTGCGCCGCATGGGCACGACCCTGCGCTCGGCGCTGTGCACCCGCATGCAGCAGCTCTCCATCGGCTACCACTCCCGCGTCAGCGCGGGCGTGCTCCAGGCGAAGGTCGTCCGGGACGTCGAGTCGGTCGAGCAGATGGTCCAGCAGACCGCCGAACAGGGCCTGGGCGCGGTCACCGTCCTGACCGGCGGCCTGATCATCATCGGCGTGCGCACACCGGAGTTCCTGCCGGTGTTCCTCGTGGTCGTCCCGGCCGCCGCGTTCGTCGTAGCCCGCCTCAGGGAACGCCTGCGCAGCCACAACGAGGACTTCCGGCACGAGGTGGAGGCCCTGTCGTCCCGCGTCACCGAGATGACCCGCCTCATCCCGGTGACCCGCGCGCACGGCCTGGAGCGCAAGGCGCTGCGCCGCATGGACGGCACGCTGAGCCGCCTCCTGGACTCGGGCCTCAGGCTCGACCTGGTCAACGGCCGCTTCGGCTCGCTGGCCTGGGTCGTCCTCAACGTCGTCGGCGTCCTGGTCCTCGCGGGCGCCGCGCTCGTCTCGTACTACGGCACCTGGGGCGTGAGCGCCGGTGACGTCGTCATGCTCAGTGCTTTCCTGACCACCCTCACCGGCTGCGTCACCACCCTCACCGGCCTCGCCCCGCTCGTCACCAAGGGTCTGGAGTCGGTCCGCTCGATCGGCGAGGTCCTCCAGGCGCCGGAGACGGAGGACAACGACGGCAAGACCGAAATCACGTCCGTCCAGGGCTCGGTGACGTTCCGTCAGGTCGACCACGCGTACGACGCCGGCCGGGCCGCCGTCCGCGACTTCACCCTCGACGTCACACCCGGCGAGACGATCGCCCTCGTCGGCGCGTCCGGCGCGGGCAAGTCCACCGTCCTCAACCTGGTCATCGGCTTCATCCGGCCGACCTCGGGCCAACTCCTCCTGGACGGCGCCGACATGAGCACCCTGGACCTGCGCACGTACCGCCGCTTCGTCTCCGTCGTCCCCCAGGAGTCCATCCTCTTCGACGGCACGATCCGCGAGAACGTCGCGTACGGCATGGAGGACGAGGCCGACGAGGCGTCCGTGCGGGCGGCCCTGCGCGACGCCAACGCCCTCGAGTTCGTCGACAAGTTGCCGCAGGGCCTCGACACCCTGGTCGGCGAACGGGGCGCCCGCCTCTCCGGCGGCCAGCGCCAACGCCTCGCCATCGCACGGGCGTTGATCCGCGACCCGAAGGTCCTGGTCCTCGACGAAGCGACCTCGGCCCTGGACACCCGCTCCGAGGCCCTGGTCCAACAGGCCCTCGCCCGCCTCCTCCAGGGCCGCACCACCTTCGTCGTCGCCCACCGCCTCTCCACCGTCCGGGGCGCCGACAGGATCGTGGTCATGGACGACGGCCGCATCCGCGAAGTCGGCACCCACGACGAACTCCTGCGCAGGGGCGGGGCGTACACGGCGCTGCATGCCGGACAGGCGGCGTGAGACGGGCGCGTTCATCAGCGTCCGGGGCTGGCTGGAGTGCGACGACCGGCAACTCGCGGCCGTCCACGAGATCGTCCGCGCCGCCGACGACGGCTTCTACAGCGGCGGCTGGAGCTTTCCCGCCCCCGTCAACCGGACCCGCTACGCCTTCTTCGGCGCCGACCTGCGGGCCGGCGAAGCCCCGTGGCTGCTCGACCAGTTGAGGCGGATCGCCGGACTCCCCGCCTCCGACGCGGACGGCGACCCGGTCACCGGTTTCTTCCTCGCGACCCACGAGGTGGAGGGCGCGAGCCAGTGGCAGATCCGCGACGGCGACCTGTACAGCTCGCCCGCGCCCGAGACCCTGCGCCATCTCGGCGTCTAAGGTCGATGGCAGACGCGACAGTGTCGTGAAGAGGGGGGATGCGCATGGCCGTCGACGTGTGGCACGAGTACGTCGCACGTGAACTGGGGCCCGTGCTCGCGGTGTTGGTCGCGCGGGCCGGGAAGCGGAGCCAGGAGCCGGTGCCGGGGGTGCTGGAGTGGACCCTGCCGTGGGGGATGGACGACGGCAACGGGCTGGTCCGGGTCACCCTGGTCACCGAGATCGTGCCGGGGAGTTTCGAGCGGCGGGTCCGGGTCGTCGTGGCCGCCGCCGCGCGGGAGTTCCTGGAGGGCGGCGGGAAGCTGGCGCTGCCCCGGTACGCCGACTGGGGTGCCGAGTACGCGCGTTCGCGCGGCGGGACCGATGCGGACGGCCCACGCCGGGTCCCGCCGCCGGACGGCCCCTTGACCCGGGGCATGGCCGAGCACCTGTGCCGCGCGCTCGGCGGACTCCCCGACACGCTCAGTGAGGAGCCCGGCGGAGAGGTCGGCTTCTCGGTGGCACCGGAGGAGACCGCCTGACGGCACGCAGTCCGGCCCGGCGAACAGTCGGGCCGGACCAGGCCGGGGACGGGGCAGGCCGGGGACGGGCCGGACCAGGACAGGACGCGGTCCGGCGATGAACCGTTCCCTCCGCTTGGCGAATCGTTTCGCCCCACGCCTGCTCGCCCGCCCCGGGCACTCCGGGCACCCCTCACGAAGCCACCGAGTCACTCCCGTCGCACGACTCCCGTTCCCCCGCCCCCGGCGCCGCCAGCCACTCCGCGATCGTGCGGGCGATCGGCTGCCCCGTCTCCACCTCGACGAACCCGAACTGCCCCGACTGGTTGCACTCCAGGAACCACCAGGTCCCGTCGGAGTCCTCGGCGAAGTCGAAGGCGCCGTACGCCAGTTCGGCAGCCCGGAGATACGCGAGGACCCCTTCGGCGACCCGGGGCGGCACCTCGACCGGCACCCAGGGCATCGCCGGGGACGCGAACCGGACGTCGATCTCGTCGGGGCCGGCGTCGGCGGCGACCTCCTTGCGCGCGCCCAGCATCCGCTCACCGACGACGGTGAGCCGGACGTCCGCCCGCTTGGGCACCCGGCGTTGCAGCAGCGTCGGCCCGAACGCCACCGCCGAGAAGTCCGCGTCCGGCGCGACCCTGCTCGTCGGCACCGCGCGCGGCGGCTCCTGCGGATGCGCCCCCGACACCGGCTTGACCACGAGATCCGGGAACCGCTCCGCGAACTCCCGCGCGGCCTGCGGGAATGTCGTGATCAGCGTGGCCGGCACCGGCAGCCCGCTCTGCTGCGCGACCCGCAGCTGCCACGGCTTGTGCCGGGCCCGGCGGGCGGCGTCCGGATGGTTCATCCAGCGCGCGCCCGTCGAGCGCAGCATGCCGTACAGGGCCTGCGCGGACTCCTCCGTGAGCCACTCGGAGGGCGCGGGGGCGTGCGACGCGGGCGCGCCGGGGCGCCGTACCCACACCGACCGCAGGCCGTCCATGCCCAACAGGCGCCCGGCGGCCCAGAGATGGCCGCGGAAGCCGCCGTGCACGTACTCGCCGGAGAGCGCGACCCCGTCCGTCAGGTCGGCGGGGTCCAGCCGGACCACCGGCACCCCGGTCGCGTTGAGGTGCACGACGACCATGTCCGCCGTCACGTCCTCCTCGCAGGTGAGGATGAGAACCGTCATCTCAGTCGTCGAAGTGCGTCTTGGAACCCGCCGTGGACGTCGTCGTGCCGAGTTCCCTGAGCAGGGTGAGGTCCGCCGCGGCGATCCTCCCGTCCGAGGTGACGTTCAACTGCATTCCTGGGTCGTAGGCGTACGGAGTCGTGGCCTCGAACTCCGCCGCCGGGCGTGCGTAGTTGAGCGCGAACGGTTGCATCGTCTCTCCTCTTCCGTGCTGCGCCGACCAAGCCGTCGTCTGCCGCGTCGTCGCGTCGCCCGGTGATTCACTTGGGCTTCCATTGACTTATACGAATCGAACGGGTGATTGGTTTCCTTACGGTGCGTGATCGCGGCGCGTCGAGTGCCCGGCTCTGGAGACCACGCGGGGGGACGAAAAGGTTGATCCGGTTCAGACGAGGTCTTTGGACGAGGTGCGCAGCGAACGGAGCGCGAGGAGCAGCACCCCGATGTCGTCCAGGTACACCGGGTCGGGCAACAGGTCGGTCGGCAGCACGAAGTAGAGGACCGCGCCCCAGAAGATCCAGCGCGGCCCGGTCGGCAGTCCGGCCCGCCGAAGCTCCCGCCGCGTCCGCACGAGCCGTACGGCCACGGCGACGGCGGCGGCGGCGGCGAGCACGACGGCCGCGAGGAGCGCGGCGACGACGAGCACCGTCGTGGTCGTGTCCACGTCCCCTCCCGGGGGTCCGAGGAAGCCGCACGGCGCGGCTCCCACTGTTCGGAGTACCCGCACAAGACGTTCGTATCGCCTAGTAGGTTCCCGGACCGCGGGTTTGGAGAGGCTTGGCTCACCCCAGCGGCTCACCCGAGTGGCGCGAAGCCGTACGGGTGTCCCTAATGGGCAGGGTAGCCGCGCGCCGCACTCGGGGGCGCTGATGTGGCCGCACCCATTTCATGGAGAACAGCATGACCACCCGCTCTCCGTCCGTCCGTCCGAACCCGACCGCCATACCCGGGGGCGAGCGCCTCGCACCCCCCGACACCCCTCCGCCCGGCACCGCCGTCGACGGCCTCGTCCGCGCCGCCGTCGCCGACCGGTCCCTGGAGGAACTGGCCGAACTCATCACCCTCCTGGAGCAGTCGCCCGCCTCGGCCCGGGCCGCCTCCGACGCACTGCGCGCCGCCGGAGTGGACCGCTCCGTCGAGGACGTCACCCGCCTCGTCACCCTCCTCACCCGCCCGCCCCGCCCCGCCGAGGGCGCCGACGAGATCATCCGCGCGGCGGCCGAACGCCGGCCCGTCGAGGACGTCACCCACCTGATGGCGCTCCTGCACCGGACCCCCCTCGAACCCCACTGCGAGGAGGAGGCCCTGCGCACCGCAGCGACCCGCCGCCCCGTGGAGGAACTCGCCGAGCTGATCGGCAGGTTGAGCGAGGAGGAACGGGCGGCGCGCACAGCGCCGGACCGCACGGTCGTGGGCACGGCGCCGCCGGACCACGACCCCACGACCGGCCCCGGCACCGGCCCAGGAGCCCCGGGCACCGGTTCCGGCTCCCGCTTCGGCCCCGGTTCCCGTCCGGGCTCCGGTGACGGCCCCGGCGGACGCCGGACCCCGCCCGCCGCGGAGACCGGCCCCGTACACCGGGCGTACCGAGGCGACGCCCCCGCCCCCGAGGAGGCCGCGCCCCGGCGCCCCCGCCGCTGGAAGCGCGGAAGCGCGCAAGCGGCGCCTGACGGGGGCGTGCACGCCGGGGCACGTCCCAAACCGGCGCGCGGGATGGCCGTACACGGCGAGCTGCCGCGCGCGGTGCCGGTGGGCAGTTCCCGTACGGGGACCGCGTACGACGACGAGGAGACCGCCCGCCTCGCCACGGCCGCGCGCAGGCGTGCCCCCGACCGAGCCACCCGCAGGGCGGGCCGCCTCACGGCGCTCCTGCTCCTCGCGACGGGCGCGGCGACCCTTCCCCTCCACCGCGACGGTGAGTCCCCCCAGATCTACGGCCTCGTCCTGGGCGCGGCCCTGGCCTGCACGATCCTGGGAGTCCTCCTGACGATCCGCCCGGCGGTCCCGGTCCTGGCCCTGACCCTCCTCGTCCCCGCGGCACTGGCAGCCGGTCAGCTGCTGCACGGACGGATGGGCCCGGCCTCCCTCACCCGGGCGATGGACCTGACAGCGGCCCCGGGCTGGCTGGCGGGAGGCCTGGCGGCGTGCGCGGCACTGGCGTCGCTGACGACCCTGCTGCTGGCGGCACAGCCGACGCAGGGAAGGTGACGGGTTAACTGAGGGGGAGGTGGCCCACGCCGGAGAAACGGCGTGGGCCACCTTCTCAATCCCCGGGCTTCTTCGGCAGCTTGAACCGCTCGAACGTCCGCGTGATCTGCTGGAACGGCGATTGCGCGGGACGCGCCGGCGTAGGCTCCGACACGCTGTCCACCACCCCCGCGGACTCCCGGAACACCTCCAGCGCCTCGTGCGCCCGTTCGGCCGCCTCCCGGTACAGGTCACGGGACTTGGTCATCGCGTCCAGCGCGTCCGCGTACATCGCGACGAGCTGCCGCTCCCGGTCCAGCTCCTCCCGCAGGGTGAGGAGATGCCAGTCCTCGCGCAGGGCCGTGAGCAACGCGTCCGCGTCGTCGGGGAGTTGCTGGGGCACCGTCGTGAACCGGGTGATGGCCTCGACGAGTTCGGAGGGCTCGGAGCCGTCCAGGAAGACGGTGCGGACGGCGAAGTCGGCGGGGTCGACGTCGCCGTGGGGGAGGATCACCGCGCCGCCCCGGGGGAGTTCGGCCCGCGACTCCTTCAACGCCCAGTTGACCGCACGGAGTTGCTGGGGCGCGGCGCGGTGCTCGACGACCCGGTCGCGCAGCCCGTCGGTGAGGAACCGCGTCAGGGGGAGCCGCCCGCGCGCGTCCGGCGTCATGGCCTCGTGGACGACGACGTGGATGGACCAGTCGTCGCGCATCGCGCTCTTGAGGACGCGCCGCAGATCCTTGTCGTCCGAGGGCAGCGCGTTGGCCTCCCGGAAGCGCAGCCCGGCGACCTGGGAGTGGTCCCACTGCCCGTCGATCTCCCAGGGCTCCTCGGACCAGAACCGGGTCGCGGGGGAGGGCCAGTGCCGGTTCCAGGGCTCCTCGGCCTCGGCGACGAGCGCCCACGGCCGGGTCGTCCCCCGCTCGGCCTCCTCGGCGATCTCCAGCCGGGCCCGGACGGTCACGTCCTCGCCGACCGTCCAGCGGGCCTCGAACACGAGCCGCCCCGGGGGCCGCACGTCCTCGCCCAGCTCCAGGAAGTCGACGATCTCCTCGGTCTCCTTGAGCCGCTGGAGATACCCGCGCACCACCTCCCCCGGCGCGGAGCCGGTGTGCAGCCCCCGGGTCAGCCACACGGTGGACGGGGTGGACGGAGGGGTGGCGCTGGAGCTCGACATGGATCCATCTGATGAGCGGAGAACGATACGGACCTCCCAGTATCGCCGCTCACCCCCACATCCGATCAAGAGGGGCCCACACACCCCGTACGGACGACACACCCGGGGCACACACCCCGCACCCCACATAACCCCCGCACACCCGTACCCCCGCCGCTTCCGCCCCGACGACAATCGTCAGGGCGGACAGGGCCGGCCCGTCATCCGCGTCGGGGCGGGCCCTGTCCGCACGGGAACCTTGGATATGTCCCCCTTCAGTCCCGCCTCCCCCCACCCCCGGTCCGCCCCCGCCGCCGACGGGGTACGGCCTCCTCCAGGCCCCCGCCCTCGCGCGCGGGCGCGCTGAACCCGCCCGGCACGGCACGGGCGGCCTGGGCCGGGGGCGCCTGCGCGGCCGTGACCGGCGCGGCGGCCGGCGGCGCGTCGCCCCCCTGCCGGGCACGCGGAGCGGCCCGCGCGACGACCCGCGTGTGGGACATCAGCGGCGCACAGGTGGAGCAGACCTCCATGAGGGTCCAGACCTGCCCGACGGCGGGATCGTGGCGCAGGACCAGGACGACGGCCCCCGCGCAGGAGGCGCGCGTGCCTTCGTGGGCCGCGCACTTCAGCTGGCGGCAGCCGCACGCGGCATCGGGCCGGACGGTCGCCGCGCGCGCGTGCGCGGCGGCGTGCGCTTCCGCGAAGCGGCGCAGGGCCGCGACATCGCGGGAACGGGCCGGCATCGGGCAGTTCGAGGAGCAGGTGACGGAGGCGGTCCGGTCGCGGTGCCCCGTCACGCGGATCGTCCACGACCGTCCCGGGCGACGAGTTGATGGTGCGTCAGGGTACGCGAGAGCCAAGGCCATGTGTCCTTTTGTTGTCGAGAGTGCTGCGCGAAGGTGCGCAAAGGGAGATCTACCCGGGTCGAGGGCGGTTCACAGCATGCCGAAGCCTTCTCCTTGCGGCGGGGACGCGCGGCCCGGCGGCGCGCCCGTGTCCGCACGCCCGCGCCCGCACGCCCGCGCCCGCGTGATCGCGTTCCGGCGTGCGAAATATATCGGCAGCCGATATATTCGGTTCCATGGGAACGAAGTCCATGACACAGGCCGCGTTCTTCGTGCTGACGGCCCTCGCGGACCAGCCCCGGCACGGGTACGGCATCCTGCGCGAGGTCGAGGACCTCTCCGGCGGCGAGGTCAGCCTCAGGGTCGGCACGCTCTACGGCGTCCTCGACAGACTCACCGCCGACGCCCTGATCGTCCTGGACCGCGAGGAGGTCCAGCAGGGCAGGCTGCGCCGGTACTACCGCCTCACCGACGAGGGCGTCGCCGCGCTCGACGCCGAGGCGGAGCGCATGGCGGCGGGCGCGAGCGCGGCCAAGCGCCGTATCGCCGAAGGCGGCCACAGCCCGGCCGCACCCGTCGTACCGCCCGTGACGGGCCCCGGACTCGCCGGAGGAGTCGCATGAGCACGCTGCTGGAATCCCGCTACCGGACCGTCCTGCGCCTGCTGCCCGCCTACTACCGGCGCGAGCGCGAGGAGGAGATGGTCGAGACGTACCTGTGGGACGTCGACCAGGAGACCCAGGACCAGAGCCGCCCCACGCTCGGCGAGGTCGCGAGCATCGCCGCGCTCGCCGTCCGCACCCGCCTCGGCACGGCCGCCTCGCCGCGCCGGTACGCCCTGTTCGGCGCGTCCGTACGGCGGTTCGCCCTGTTCGCGCTCCTCCTCCAGGCCGCCTCCGCGCTCGTGGACCGGGTCCTCGAACTGACCTGGGGGAGTTCCCACGGATCGGCGCAGTGGGACCTGTTCCTGACCCGTTTCAACGGCCGGGGGCCGGGGAACAGCGTGCCGGTCGCCGTCCTGGAGTGGACGCTCCCGTTGCTGTGGACGGTCGCCTACTTCGCGCTCCTGCGCGACCGCAGGCGCCTCGCCGGGATCACCGCCGCCGTCGCCGCGCTGCCCGAACTCTGGGTGTTCGTCGCCCCGTTCGTCACCGACGCCTTCCCGCCGGACCTGCCCTACGCCACCGCCAACGGCCTGCTCGCCTGGCTCACCGTCCTCGCGGTGTACGCCGCCTACCACCACGACGCCCCGCCGGCCGCCCTCCCCGCCGGCACCCCCGGCCTCGCCTACCTCGCCGCCTGCGTGGTCATGGGCGCCTCCCAGACCGTCCTCCCCCTGGCCACGGACTCGGTGTGGGCCCCCTCCACGGCCGTCCTCCTCGCGGGCCTCGCCTGGCTGGCCTGGCGCCCTCGCACCCCGGACACCGCCTTCGCCCTCGCGGCCCTCGGCGCCCTGCTGCTCGCCCTGCGCGTGACGACCCTCTACCACTGGTACGACGTCCTCCCGGCCGTCGCCCGCTTCGGCTCGGTCGGCCAGGCGGCGGGCCTGCTCCTGCTGACCGCCGCCCTCACCGCCGTGGCCGCGCGCTCAGTGCGGGAACGCGCGGGGCGCCCGTAGCCGGGGCAGCCCGTCCCTGAACTCCTCGATCCGCGCACTGATCTGCCGCATCAGCACCGTCTGCGCCAGCCGGTCCAGGTAGAGATTGCGCCGGGCGAGCGCGACGGCGTCCACGCAGAAATACATCGCCATCAGCGGATTCACGAACAGCTCGCCCTTCTTGGTCCGCTCCGTGAACCGCACGTCCCCGAACTGCCCGCGTACGGCGGCGGCGACCGACCCCTGCACGATGCTCGGGTGGCTCGCCGTCGCCTCCTGCGCGTGCGCGACGGCATCCAGATAGGCGGCGCCCTCCGCGCTCTCCCGGGGGATCGAGAAGGCGCCCAGATATCCGCCCTCGCGGTCCAGCGCGGCCAGATTCTCCAGCACCAGCGCGTGGTTGACGCCGTGATAGGCGTCCACCCCGAACCCCAGGCACACCACCAGCCGCTCCGCGACGTCCAGTCGGGCCACGGCCGCGAGGCTCGCCATGTCCTCCTCGGGCGTCCCGAGCCCCTGCTCGTCACCGCGCATCAGGATGTCGGTCCCGCCGTCGACCAGGACGATCGCGTCGACCCCGCCCAGGTGGTCGAGGAGCGCTCGGTAGGCGTCCAGCAGCGGCGCGGCGCCGGTGCGCGCGAAGGCGTACACCGTGGACGGCAGCCCCCGGCCGTCGAGCCACTGCGCGAGCGTGCGTTCCGGGAAGTAGTCGCCGCGCGCGGGGGTGCCGGGGCGTACGGCGGCGACGTCCGGCTCGATCCACACCTCGGACGGGAGGCCGTACAGGTCCGCGAACGACAGGTTCGCGAGGTGGACCTCCTTGCCGGCCGCCCGCAGCGCGAACGCCAGCGGCAGCCCGGCGTACACGTCGAATCCGCCGCCCGCACCGGCGATCAGGACCCGGCGGGCGTCGCGCAGGCGGGCGAAGAGGGGAGGCTCGGGGAGGGAGAACATCGGGGGACCATAACAACGGCGCGGGGCGGCCGTACAAGAATTCTGTACGGCCAAGAATTCTGTACGGTCCGCCCCGCGCTGGATCGGTCCGGTCAGGCGCCGCTCTCGCGGAGCATGTCCTCGCGCTCGACGAGCTTGACGCGCTCGCGGCCCTGGGGCTCGCCGAGGGCCTTCTCGGCGGCGTCCAGCTTGTACCAGCCCTCCCAGGTGGTGAAGCGGACCTCGCGCTCGGCCAGGAAGGCGTCGACGGACTCGGGCTGCGGCGACGACGGCTCCTGGAGGCGGCCGTTCGCGTGGTCGTCCAGGAGGTTCGCGACCGTCTCGTTCGCGTCGCCCTTGGTGTGGCCGATGAGGCCGACCGGGCCGCGCCGGATCCAGCCGGTGACGTACACGGACGTCAGGTGGCTGCCGCTCTCCTCGATGACCCGGCCGCCCTCGTCCGGGACGGTGCCCGAGTCGAGGTCCCAGGGGAGCTTCGGGAGCTTCTCGGAGAGGTAGCCGACGGCGCGGTAGACGGCGCCCAGGTCCCAGTCGGTGAACTTGCCGGTGCCCTTGACGTTGCCCGTGCCGTCCAGCTCCGTGCGCTCGGTGCGCAGGCCCACGACCTTGCCGTCCTCGCCGAGGATCTCGGTCGGGGACTCGAAGAAGTGCAGGAACAGCTTGTGCGGACGGCTCCCGACGTCGCGGATCGCCCAGTTCTCCAGCGTCTTGGCGACCATGTCGGCCTGCTTGTTGCCGCGCCGCGTCGCGATCGAGCCCTCGTCGTAGTCGATGTCCTCGGGGTCGACGATGACCTCGATGTTGGGGGAGTGGTCCAGCTCCCGCAGCTCCATCGGGGAGAACTTGGCCTGCGCGGGGCCGCGGCGCCCGAAGACGTGCACCTCCAGCGCCTTGTTGGCCTTCAGGCCGTCGTACACGTTGGCCGGGATCTCGGTCGGCAGCAGTTCGTCCGCCGTCTTCGCGAGGATGCGGGCGACGTCGAGGGCGACGTTGCCGACGCCGAGGACGGCGACCTTCTCGGCCTCCAGGGGCCAGGTGCGCGGGACGTCCGGGTGGCCGTCGTACCAGGACACGAAGTCGGCGGCGCCGTAGGAGCCGTCCAGGTCGATGCCCGGGATCGCGAGCTCGCGGTCGGCCATCGCGCCGGTCGAGAAGATCACGGCGTCGTAGAAGGCGCGCAGGTCGTCGAGGCTGATGTCGGTGGGGTAGTCGACGTTGCCGAAGAGGCGGATCTGGGGCTTGTCCAGCACCTGGTGCAGGGCGGTGATGATGCCCTTGATGCGGGGGTGGTCCGGGGCCACGCCGTACCGGATCAGTCCGAACGGGGCCGGCATCCGCTCGAAGAGGTCGATGGAGACACCGGGGTCGGCGGCCACATCGGACTTGAGCAGCGCGTCGGCGGCGTAGATCCCGGCGGGGCCGGCTCCGACGATGGCTACCCGCAGGGGGCGGGGCATGATCAGGTTCCCTTCGAGCGGCAGTTGATCGACTCGACGGGAAGCCTAAACTAAGGCAAGCCTAACCCGGTACGCGGGTCCGGTCTATGAGCTCATAAACCGGTCTTATGAGTTCTCCCGACGTCGGGTGCGACCAGCAGTTTATCGGGGTTTCACTTCCGCTTTTCGGCCGGGGGCCCGGGGGTTGCCCCCCGGGAAGACTCAGCATCTGTCTGCGGGGAGCGGTTGCTCCGCCCAGATGACCTTCCCCACGGACGAGTACCGCGTCCCCCACCGCTCCGCGAGCTGCGCCACCAGGAACAGGCCCCGCCCGCCCTCGTCCGTCATCGCCGCGTACCGCAGGTGCGGTGACGTACTGCTCGCGTCGGAGACCTCGCAGATCAGCGACCGGTCGCGCAGCAGCCGCACCCGCACCGGGGCGCCGCCGTAGCGGATCGCGTTGGTGACCAGCTCGCTCAGGATCAGCTCGGTCGTGAACGACAGGTCCTCCAGGTCCCACTCCACCAGGCGCCGGGCGACCGCCGCGCGCACCCGCGCGACCTCCGCCGGGTCCATCGGCACCTCCCACTCCGCGACCCGGTCCGGGCCCAGCGCGCGCGTACGGGCGACGATCAGCGCGATGTCGTCGTTCTGGCGGGCCGGCAGCAGCGCGTCCAGGACCGCCACACAGGTCGGCTCCGGCGCGTCCGGCGCGCCCGCGAGGGCCGCGCTCAGCAGGTCGAGACCGCTGTCGATGTCCCGGTCCCGGGACTCCACCAGACCGTCCGTGTACAGCGCGAGCCGGCTGCCCTCGGGCAGCTCCAGCTCGACCGTCTCGAACGACGGCAGCCCGCCCAGGCCCAGCGGCAGCCCCGGCGGCACCTCCGCGAACTCCACCCGGCCGTCCGGGTGCACGATCGCGGGCGGCGGATGCCCGGCCCGGGCCATCGTGCAGCGCCGCGACACCGGGTCGTAGATCGCGTACAGGCAGGTCGCGCCGGTCACCGGGGCCGCCGACTCGTCCTCCTGGTCGATCCGGTTCACCAACTCGTCCAGCAGACCGAGGAGTTCCTCCGGCGCGAGGTCCAGCGCCGAGAAGTTGTGCACGGCCGTCCGCAGCCGGCCCATCGTCGCCGCCGCGAGCAGCCCGTGCCCGACGACGTCGCCGACCACCAGCGCGACCCGCGCCCCCGACAGCGGCAGGACGTCGAACCAGTCGCCGCCCACCCCGGCCTGCGCGGGCAGGTAGCGGTACGCGATGTCCAGGGCGCTCTGCGCGGGCAGCGTGCGCGGCAGCAGGCTGCGCTGAAGCGTTTCCGCCATCTTGTGCTCGCGGGTGTAGCGGCGCGCGTTGTCGATGGTGACCGCCGCCCGCGCCACCAGCTCCTCCGCGAGCGCCACCTCGTCCGAGTCGAACGGCTCGGGCCGCTCCGAACGCCAGAAACTCACCACACCCAGCACCAGCGCGCCCGCGCGCACGGGGACCGTGATCAGCGAGTGGATGCCGAACTCGACGACCTGCTCGGTGCGTTCGAGGTCCTGCGCCCGCCACCCCGGCGACGCGTCGAGCCGCGCCTCCAGGACCACCCGGCCCTCCGCGAGGCTGCGGGCCTGCGGCGCCGACTCCACGAACTTCAGCGGCTCGCCGACCGCGTACAGCGGAGCGCCCTTGCGCACCCCCGTCGACGCCGTGCGCCGCAGCGCCGAGCCCGGCTCCGGCTCCTCGCCCTTGATCACCGAGTCGAACAGGTCGACGGTCACGAAGTCCGCGAACCGGGGCATCGCCAGCTCGGCCAGCTCCTCCGCCGTACGCGTCACGTCCAGGTCCGTGCCGATGCCGACGCCGGCCGCGTACAGGATGTCCAGCCGCTCGCGGGCCTCCTCCGCGCGGCCGGACAGGGCCCGCAGCTCCGTCGAGTCGCGCAGGGTCGCGACGCTGCCCGAGGGGCCGCCGGCGAGCTGGGTGGAGCGCTGGTTGATCGCCAGCAGCTTGTCGCCGACCAGGCGCACCTCGTCCGACACGACCGCGCCGGACGCCAGCAACTCCGCCGTCGCCGCGTCCAGGCCCAGGCTCATGACGTACCGGCCCTCCGCGTTCTGCGGGAGGTCCAGCAGGCGGTACGCCTCGTCGTTCGCGAGCATCAGGCGGCCGTCGCCGTCCACGATCAGGACGCCCTCGCGCACGGCGTGCAGCACCGCGTCGTGGTGCTCGTACATGCGGGTCATCTCGCGCGGGCCCAGACCGTGCGTCTGGCGCAGCAGACGGCGGCTGACCAGCGCGGTGCCGCCCGTCGCGAGCAGCAGCGCGGCACCCGCCGTGACCAGCACGAGGGGCAGCTGACGGTCGACGGTCCCGCCGACGCTCTCCGTCGTGATCCCCGCCGACACCAGGCCGACGACCTTGCCGTACGGCGACTTCACGGGGACGACGGCCTGGACCAGGCGGCCTATCGTGCCGTCGATGTCCTCGACGACCGTGCCGCCCGCCTGCGCGGGCGCGATCGTCCCGACGAACTTCTTGCCGATGCGGTCCGGCTTCGGGTGCGTGTAGCGGATGCCGTCCGGGTTCATGACGACGATGAAGTCCATGTCGGCGGCCTTGCGGGCGGCCTCCGCGCGCGGCTGGAGCACCGTCGTCGGGTCCGGCGACGCCAGCGCCTCCAGCATCCCCGGCGCGTTCGCGAACGACTCCGCGACCGCCAGCGAGCGGTTGCGGGCCTCCTCCGTGCCGTCGTGCCGGACCTGGAGCACCAGCGCGACCACCGCAGCGACGACCAGCAGCAGGACGACGGCCACCTGGAGCACGAACACCTGGGTGGCCAGACTCCGCCGGCCCAGCGCCCGGCGCGGCGCGACGGGGATCCGCCGCTCCCGTGCGCGGCGGGCTGAGACGGACGGACGCGGTGCGTGTGGTCCACGGGGACGACGGGCCATGCGCCATGTCTACACTGCCGGGCTCCGGGAGGCGAGAGGCGTAACGGAGGGTGATGCGGCGCACGCGGGGGCGGGGGCGGGCCGACGGGGGGTGATCGTTTCGCGGGGGAAGCGGGAGCGGGGGCCTGTGAGGGGGCGCGTCGGGGTGCGCGGGGTTCCGGAAGGGGGGCGCATTGGGGTGTGTGGGGGTTCCGGAAAGGGGCGCGTTCGGGTGGGCGGGTTTGAGCGGGCCGCGTGCCGGGTTCGAGCGCGGTCCAGGGAACCGGTGGATTCCGTGCGGAAGTTCACGGGCCGGAGTCGGCGGGGTGATGGGGAGGTGACGTACGTCATGGCTTGGCCAACTGCCCCCGACACGTTGGGGTGGATTTCACCCGGTGTCCCTGACGCCCCCTGAGACGCGCGGAGAAGAGTGAGCGGCGATCCGTCCGTCACTCATCAAGGGGCTTTCATGGCCGAGTTGACCCGACGCAGACTCCTGGGATCCGCCGCCGGCACGCTGGGCGGCGCCGCGGCCCTCTCCCTGCTCCCGCCGAGCGTCCAGAAGGCCGTCGCCGCGGGAGCGCCGCGGCACGGCTCCCTGGGCGACATCGAGCACGTCGTCATGCTGATGCAGGAGAACCGGTCCTTCGACCACTACTTCGGCACCCTCAAGGGCGTACGCGGCTTCGCCGACCCCGAGGCGCAGATCCTCGACACCGGGCGCTCCGTCTTCTACCAGCCGGACGCCGAGAACCCGAAGGGGTACCTGCTCCCCTTCCACCTCGACACGCACTCCTCCAGTGCCCAGGCCATCCCGTCCACCAGCCACGCCTGGTCGGTGCAGCACGAGGCGTGGAACAACGGGAAGATGGACCGCTGGCTGCCGGCCCACCGCAAGGCCGACGGCGTCAACGGGCCGTACGTCATGGGCTACTACACCCGTCGCGACATCCCCTTCCAGTTCGCGCTGGCGGAGACGTTCACCATCTGCGACAACTACTTCTGCTCGGTCTTCGGACCCACCTGGCCCAACCGCCTGATGTGGATGACCGGTTCGATCGACCCCGAGGGCACCCACGGCGGGCCCGTCACCAGCAACGCCGCCCCCAAGCCCTACACCTGGACCACGTACGCGGAACGCCTCCAGGCGGCCGGCGTGAGCTGGAAGGTGTACCAGGAGGACGACAACTACGGCTGCAACATGCTGGAGCGGTTCGCCGCGTTCAAGAACGCCCGGCCCGGCTCCGACCTCTACGAGCGCGGGGTGCGGAGACAGCCGGCGGGCACGTTCGAGGACGACGCCCGGGGCGACCGGCTGCCCGCCGTCTCCTGGATCATGCCGACGAGCTACCAGTCGGAGCACCCCGACTACCTGCCCGCCGCCGGCGCCGACTTCGTCGCCTCCAAGATCGAGGCCATCGCCGCCAACCCCAAGGTGTGGCGCAAGACGGCGTTCATCCTCAACTACGACGAGAACGACGGGCTGTTCGACCATGTGGCCCCGCCCACGCCGCCCGCCGGCACGCCGGGGGAGTTCATCAAGGGGCTGCCCATCGGGGGCGGCTTCCGGGTGCCGGCGATCATCATCTCGCCGTGGACGGTGGGCGGCTGGGTCGCCACGGAGGCTTTCGATCACACCTCCGCGTTGCAGTTCCTGGAGCGGTTCACGGGCGTCGCCGAGCCTCAGGTGAGCGACTGGCGCCGGGAGACCTTCGGCGACCTCACGTCCGCGTTCCGCTTCTCCCACTCCCGGCCGCGCCCGCCCCGTCTTCCCCATGACACCGCCGAGCAGTTGGCCAAGGCGAAGGAGGAGGTGGCGACGTTGCCCAAGCCGACGCTGCCGGGGGCGGAGCAGACGTTTCCGAAGCAGGAGCGGGGGCGCCGGCCGCAGGTGTGAGGGCGGGCGGTCGGGCGCGGGTTTCGCGGGGGCTGCTGGGTCCGGGGGGATGCTGCCGGGTTTGTGAAGCCGGGCGGTTTCGGGGGTGCGGGTGGGGAGCCGACAGGCTTGGGCGGGGGTGGCGCGGCGGGGGAGTGGGTCGCCGGGCACGGGTGCGGGGGCGGCGGACTGTCGGCGGTGATGGTCGCGGCGGCCTCGGGCGTGCGCGTGGTGGCCGTCGACGTCAGCCCGCGCGCGCTGGACCTCGCGCGCTGGACCTCGCGCGGACCTTCGGTGCGACGGAGTGCGTGGACGCGGGGGCGGCTGGGTGGTTCGGTGGGGCGGTTCGGCGGAGCTTCTCGCGCTGGGCCGGCTCACCGGCGCCCGACGGGGGGCGCCGGTCCTCGCCCGCGCTGCGTGAGGGCCCGGTGGGCCTTTGCGGCGGGCCGGTCCCTGGGTGTGTTCCCCGGTGGCCTTCCGCAGGTGAGGGCGAGGCCGTCGGGCGGGTGCCGACGGTGTGGCGGGAGGCGGACCGGGTCTGCCGCATTCCGCGTGTGTGCCGCTGGTGTCCGGCAGTAGGTGAGGGGCTGTCCGCGCGCGGGTGCCCTTTCAGCGGCGGCGACTCCTGTGCGGGTGGCCCGGCGGGTGCGGGCCCGGTGGCCGGCGGGTCGTGGTGACTCGGGCGTGTTTCGCTGTGCGTCGCTGTCCGAGATCCTCGGGGGGGCCTCAGGCGGTGACGCGCAGGGTGCGTTTGGCGAGGTCGAGGGCCGGGAGCATGGCCTTGTGCTCCGCGTCGTCGATGCCGCCCAGGTGGATGATCACGGGGCCCTCGGGGGTGGTGACGGCGAGGGCGTGTTCCGACTTGGTCTCGTCCATGAGTTCCACGTGGACGCGGTAGGAGACCTCCACGCCGGACGCGCTGCCCGCCGTGAACGTCGCGTACTTCTCCTCGCTGACGCCCTTCTCGGCGGCGACGAAGCCCTTGAGGACCGTGCGCGCGTCCGCGTCGCCGGGCTTGCCCTGGTAGACGCGGATGAAGCCGATGTGGCCCGCGGGTTTGGCGTCGATCTCGCAGACGCCGGTGACGGGGCCCTGGCGCAGGAGGGCGTCGAGGAGGTCGTCGGAGGCGCCCTTGGGCGCCGCTATGGACTCGGCCTTCCACTTCGCGGCGGTCTGGAAGGTCACCGGCAGCTCGCAGGCGGAGCCCTTCGCGCCCAGCGTCCCGCCGGAGGCGGCCGACGGAGGGGACGCGGACGCGGAGGGCGAGGGCGTCGCCTGCGCCTTCGCGCTGCTCTTCGCCGCACCGCCGTCCGCGTCGCTCCCGGACGTCCCGCACCCGGCCAGCACCCCCGCCATCAGTACCGCCGACATCCCCCGTCGCATGTTCCCCACCCTGCGTTCCCCTCTCGTGCGTATCTGACAACGGACTGTAATCGAGGCCACTGACAACGCCTCCGGCAGGGTGTGGCGATGGTCACTTTGATCGGGCGCCGACTAAACCAAGGGCCGCGAACGGCCGTCGTTGTGAGTGCGTGGGTCGTGGTGTTCGGTTGCGTGCGCCTCGCGCAACCGGTACCGAAATCAACCTGAATGTCGATTCCGGGCGTCTCAGGAGTTAGATTCGATCTTCCGAATGTGTGTGCGGGTGACCAGTGGGGACGACGGTGGGGCGAGAAGTGGACGAGAAGGCGGGGACCCGACGGAGATCACCGCTCTACAGGGGCGTCGCGTTCATAGGGCGCACCCTGTGGGGCGAACTCCAGGGCATCGTCGTCGACCCGGTGCGCGAACTGTGGCGCAGGGGCCCCTCCGCCCTCTCCCTCGCCATCGTCGCCTGCGCGGGCGTGATCTTCTTCCACGCGATCGCCCAGAACGACACGGGCGAGAAGATCGTCCGTGAGGTCGGCGGCGTCCAGGGCGACCTGCCTCTGTGGCAGGCCCTGCTGCGCACGCCGATCTCGCTGTACGTCCCGGCCCTCGACCTGCCCGTCTGGGCGGGCATCACCCAGCTGTTCCTGGCCTTCGCCCTCGCCGAGGTCGCCCTCGGCCGCGCGCGCACCCTGTTCATCGCCTACGCGTCCACCCTCTCGGGCACGCTCACCGTCCGCGTGATGCTCGCCCTGGGCCCCGACCACTGGGGCGGGCTGTCCCCGGAGTTCGGCAAGGTCCTCGACACGGGCCCCTCGGCGGCCGTCGTGGGCCTCTTCACGTACATGTCCGTCATCCGCCGGGCCCCGATCGTGTTCACCCTCACGGGTGGTTCGATGGTCGTCGAGTCGATCGCCAAGCCCAACCTCGCGGGCCGCGAACACCTCATCGCCGTCGCGGCGGCGGTCGTCATGGGGCTCCTGCACGGCCAGGGCGACCGCGTACGGGCGCTGCTCCCGGCATGGGTGCCCTGGCCGAAGCCGGTGCCCACGGCGACGGCATCGGCCGAGGTGGCGCCGCCGGAGGGGCCCGAGCCGAAGAAGGCCGAGGCGCCCGCCGTACGCGTGCGCGGGGAGGCCGCCCCGGAGTGCGGGCGAATACGGTGACAGGGCTGTCCTTCAGAGGCGACGATCTCCCGTCGTACGGAAGGACGAGACGACCCGGCCCGGCACGTGCGGGCACACCCCGCGCGGACCGGTCCGGCAGCTCCCTCGCCGGGCGGTATACGTCGCTCGGGGGCCGCCGCTGAGGGGGGCCGCGAGCAGGGGAGCGCGCATGGAGTACTACGACCTCGGGAGCTACGGCCGGCTCGTCACCACCGCGTCCGCCGAGGCGCAGAAGTGGTTCGACCGGGGCCTGGTGTGGACGTACGCGTTCCACCACGAGGAGGCCGTCGCCTGCTTCGAGGAGGCCGTGCGCGCCGACCCGGAGTGCGCGATGGCCCACTGGGGCGTCGCCTACGCGCTGGGCCCGAACTACAACAAGCCCTGGGAGTTCTTCGACGACCAGGACCTCGCGCGGACCGTCCAGCGCACCCACGAGGCCGTCGAGCGGGCCCAGGAGCGCGCCGCCCGGTCCCGGCCCGTCGAACGGGCCCTGATCGCCGCCCTCAGGGCCCGCTACCCGCGCGCGCAGGCCGCCGAGGACTGCACGGTGTGGAACCGCGCCTACGCGGACGCCATGGAGGCCGTGTACGCCCTCGCGCCGGACGACCTCGACGTCGCGGCCCTGTACGCCGAGGCCCTCATGAACCTCACCCCCTGGCAGCTGTGGGACCTGAGGACGGGGGAACCCGCCGAAGGCGCGCGCACGCGGGAGGCCCGGGACGTCCTGGAGCGCGCCCTGGCGGCCGACCCCGAGGGCGCTCACCCCGGCCTGCCGCACCTGTACGTCCACCTCATGGAGATGTCGCCCACCCCGGAGGCCGCCCTCGCGGTCGCCGACCGGCTGCGGAGCGTGGTCCCCGACGCCGGGCACCTCCTGCACATGCCCTCGCACCTGGAGATCCTCTGCGGCGACTACCGCAGGGCGGTCGCCGACAACACCGCCGCGATCACCGCCGACGAGAAGGCGCACGCGCGCGGGGGAGCGATGAACTTCTACACCCTGTACCGCGCGCACAACCACCACTTCCGGATCTACGGCGCGATGTTCCTCGGCGCCTCGAAAGTCGCCCTGGAGGCCGCCCGCAGCCTGGAGGAGTCCATCCCCGAGGACCTGCTCAGGATCGAGAGCCCGCCCATGGCCGACTGGCTGGAGGGGTTCCTCGCGATGCGCGTCCACGTCCTGATCCGCTTCGGGCGCTGGACCGACGTCCTCGCCCTGCCCCGCCCCGCCGACCCCGACCTGTACTGCGTCACCACCGCGATGCACCACTACGCGCGCGGGGTCGCGTTCTCCGCCACCGGCCGCGTCCCCGAGGCGGAGGCCGAACACGCCCTGTTCCACGCCGCCGTCGCCCGCGTCCCCGACTCCCGGACCCTGTTCAACAACACCTGCCAGGACGTCCTCGCCATCGCCGCCGCGATGCTGGAGGGCGAACTGGAGTACCGCAAGGGCGACGTCGACCGCGCCTTCGCCGCCCTGGAGCGCTCCGTCGAACTGAGCGACAACCTGCCGTACGACGAGCCCTGGGGCTGGATGCAGCCCACCCGGCACGCGTACGGGGCGCTCCTGCTCGAACAGGGCCGCGTCACCGAGGCCGAGGCGGTCTACCGCGCGGACCTCGGCCTCGACCCGGCGCTCCCGCGCGCGGTCCACCACCCCGGCAACGTCTGGGCCCTGCACGGCCTGCACGAGTGCCTCGTACGGCTCGGGAAGCACGGCGAGGCCGCGCTGATCGGCCAACAGCTCACCGTGGCCCGCGCGTTGGCCGACGTACCCGTCGAGTCGTCCTGCTTCTGCCGGGGGCGGAGCACGGGCCCCGGCTGCTGTGACGAAGCCCTCTGAGCGCCCGCTTTCCCGTACCGGAAGTAACATGATCCACTCTGACTTTAAGTGAACCTTACGAACACCGCGGTGTCCGGCTCACCCCCCACCCCATCCCGTCGGAGGACCGTCATGCCCCTTCCCGAGGACGCGCTCCAGCAGGCCCGCGCCGCCTACGAGGAACACGCGCGCACCTGCCGCCAGTGCCACTTCGACACGGTGCCCTGCGCCGTCTCGAAACACCTCATGCGCGTGTACAACAACGCCCGCAGACAACAGGCGCGCACCAACTCGCCCGCCCGCTGAGCCCGTTACGGGTCCCGGGTACCGTTGCTGACCGCCGTGGTACGCCACGATGTGGTAATCACGATCATGGCAACGAGGCTCGGGACCCCAGGGGGAGCACACAGCATGGCGGGCACACGGTGAACGACACACGCGCGCGTAAGAGCGCCTTCGCGCGGGACTTCGACGCCCGGCGCGCACGCGACTGGGCCCGGCTCGCGCTCCTCCTCGCCGCCTGCGCGGTCTTCACCGTCGTCGCGGGCGCCGGGTCGGACGGCTGGCTCGTCCTCCTGAGCGGCGTGGCGGGCCTCTCGCTGGCCGGAGCGGGCCTGTGGTGGGCCCTGGCGCACCGGGGCTGGACCAGGCTCCTGGGAGCGCTCCTGGCGGTCCTCGTGCCGATCGGCGTCCTCGTCCTCTACGCCTCGTCCGGACTGTGGGTCATCGCCGTCTGCGCCATCGCCCTGTGGACCGCCGCCCTCGCCAGCGCGCGCTCCGCCCTGCGCAGCGTCCGCCAGCCGCACGCCAAACGCCGCAGGCGCGGGCGCAAGACCCCGCCGCCCAGCCGGCCGGTGTTCATCATGAACCCCCGCTCCGGGGGCGGGAAGGTCGAACGCTTCGACCTCGTCCGCCGCGCCGAGGCCCTCGGCGCCCGCGTGATCCTCATCGCCCCCGACGGCACCACCGACCCCGAGGCCGAGGCCCGGCGCGCGCTCGCCGAGGGCGCCGACCTGCTCGGCGTCGCGGGCGGTGACGGCACGCAGGCGCTGGTGGCCGCCGTCGCCGCCGAGCACGACGTGCCGTTCCTCGTCATCGCCGCCGGTACGCGCAACCACTTCGCCATGGACCTCGGGCTCGACCGCACCGACCCCGTCACCTCCCTCGAAGCCCTCACCGACGGCGTCGAGTTCCGCGTCGACCTCGGGGACGTCGACGGGCGCGCGTTCGTCAACACGGTCTCCTTCGGCGCGTACGCGGAGATAGTCCAGAGCCCCGAGTACCGCGACGCCAAGGCGTTCACCGCGCTCGACCTCCTGCCCGACCTGCTCATGGGCGAGGCCGGGGCGACCCTCGGCGTCCACGCCGACGGCACCCGCCTGCACGCGCCGCAAGCCGTCCTCGTCAGCAACAACCCCTACGCGCGCGCGGACCCCTTCGGCGGCGGCCGGCGCCCCCGCCTCGACTCCGGCAACCTCGGCGTCATCGGCATCAAGGTCGAGGGCGCCGCCCAGGCCGCGGAGGTCGTCCTGCGCGGCGAACGCGCGGGCGGCATCACCTCCACGAAGTCGTCCCGCGTCGAGGTCTCCGCCGACCGCTCCCACATCCCCGTCGCCATCGACGGCGAGGCCCTCGTCATGCCGGTCCCCGTCGTCTGCACCCTCCGCCAGGGCGCCCTGCGCGTACGCGTACCGCGCCGCAGACCCGGCGCGACGTACTCCCCGCCGAACGTCGACTGGCGCAGGATCGTACGCCTCGCGCTGGACCGGCCGCAGGTGGACGCGGGGGAGGGGGATGACTGAGGGAGAGCCGGGTACGCGTGCGCGCCGGGTCGAGGCGGCTTCTCGCCCGGTCGGTGCCATCGTCGGGTACGCGTGCGCGCGGGCGGCGGCAACGCTGTCCCCCGCGCGCGCACTGTCCCTTCCCGCCTCCCGGAGACCTTCCTCCCTGTCCTGGCCCCGGCGCGCGCCCGCGCGTTGCGTCCCGGCCCCGAAACCGCCGTCCGGAGAAACGACCATGCCCGACCCCCGCAGCCGTCTCGACGGCATCAGCCTGGTGCGCGACCTCGCCGCCCTCGACCAAGCCCTCTACGAGGCGGTGACCGTCACCAAGACGCCCACCCTGGACACCGCGCTGCGCCGGCTGTCCACGGCCGCCAACCACTCGAAGATCTCGTTCGCGGCGGCGGCCCTGCTGGCCCTGCGGCCCGGCAAGACCCGCCGGGCCGCGCTGCTCGGGGTCGCGGCCGTCGGGGTCGCCTCGGCCACCGCCAACCTCGCGGGCAAGAAGCTCGTACGCCGTCCCCGCCCGCACCGCGCGGAGGACTCGCCGTTCCCCGGACGGCACGTCCCCATGCCGGACTCGGCGTCCTTCCCGTCTGGGCACACCGCGTCGGCCGTCGCCTTCGCCGCCGCCGTGAGCACCGCACTGCCCGCGACGACCCTCCCGCTGGGACTGCTGGCCTGCGCCGTCGGGTACTCGCGCGTGCACACCGGGGTGCACTATCCGGGAGACGTCATCGCCGGGGCGGTCCTGGGGACCGGAGCCGCGGCGACCGTCCTCGCGGTCGCGGGCGCGCGGCAGAAGTGACCTGGGGGTAGTCCCCCCGCGCGCGGGGGGCACGGTCGGAGGGGTGGGACGGGGGAGGGGGGCACCCTCCCCCGAGTTGTTCATCGCCTTCGCGTGAGCCTCACGCGGGACGGATCGCCCCCCGCAGCGCCGACGCGCCTGCGTGCGCGATCGACTCCTCGCGGATGAACGCGCCGGGCCCCGGTGCGTGGATCATCATGCCGTTACCCGTGTAAACACCGGTGTGGCTCAGGCCGTCGAAGAAGAAGACCAGGTCGCCGGGTTGCAGCGTGGCGACGTCGACTGCCGTACCGGCCTGCGCCTGTTCGGCCGCCGTCCTCGGCAACGGGACCCCCGCCGCCGTCCACGCGGCCTGCGTGAGCCCCGCGTTGTCGTAGGAACCCGGCCCCTTCGCGCCCCACACACAGGGCTTGCCGATCTGCGCCCGCGCGAAGGCGACGGCTTTCTCGGCCTTGGCGGTGGGGGAGGCCGCGGCGGCCGGGGCCTGCGGGGGGAGCGGAGCGGCGGCGGGCTGTGCCACGGGAGCGGCGGCCGTGGCGGGGGCGGGCGCGGCGTATGCGGAGGTGGGGGCGGCGGGAGCCTGCGCGGGCGCGGGCTGACCGGCAGCGGGCGCGATGGGCGCGGCGGGTGCCTGCATGGCCGGGGCGGCCATGGGCTGGGGTGCGGTGGGGGCGGCGGGTGCCTGCGGGGGCTGGGCAGCGAGGGGCTGCTGGGGTGCCGTGGGGGCGGCGGGTGGCTGCATGGCCGGGGCGGGCTGCGTGGGCGCGGATGCCGTTGTCGTCTGCGCCGCCATGGTGGCAGCGGTGAATCCGAGGTCGGCGGTCGCCATCTGCGGGCCCGCCATCGGCGCGCCAGGGGATGCCTGCATGGCCGGTGCCTGCGGCGGCATCGCCTGCGCGGGCTGCATGGGGACGGGCTGGGCGGGGATGCCTTGTGCGGCCATGGTCTGCGCCGGCATCTGCTGCGGCATCGGAGCCACAGGCGCCCCCGCGGAGGGCGGTGCCATCAGGGTCGAGGTGTACGCCGGGTCGGCAGGCGCCTGGGGCATCGCGGAGGGTGCGGGCGAAGCCTGCGGTGCCATCAGCGTGGCGGTGAACCCGGGGTCAACAGGCGCGGCGGGCGCGGTGGTTGCCGTCGGCTGGGCCGCCGGGGGTGCCATCAGCGTTGCGGTGAGGCCGGGTTCGGGCGCGGCGTACGCGGGGGTCGCCGCGGCGGAGGGCGGTGCCATGACGGTCGCGGTGTACGCCGGTTCGGCGGGAGCGGGAGCCGCAGCGGACGGTGGGGACATGACGGTCGAGGCGGCAGGGGGCGCCATCACCGTTGACGCGTACGCCGGTTCAGCGGCGGGCCCGGCGGACGGCGTCATCACGGTCGACGTGAACGCCGGTTCGGCAGCCGCCGAGGGGCTCATCACCGTTGAGGTGAAGCCCTGTTCGGGCGCGGGCGGCGACATGACCGTCGACGTGAAGCCCGACTCGGCCGGTGCCGTACCGGCTGACGCGTACGCCGGTTCAGCGGGCGCGGCGGAGGGGGTCATCACCGTTGACGTGAACGCGGGTTCGGCGGACGGCGGGTTCATCACCGTTGACGTCAGGGCCGGTTCGGGCGCCGGGGGTGCCATCACGGCCGACGCGTACGCCGGTTCGGCGGCCGGTGCCGACGGTGACATGACCGTCGAGGTCAGAGCGGGTTCGCCGGCGGCCTGCGCCTGCTGGGTCTGCCAGGTCGACGTACCGGACGGGTCGTACGCGGCGAAGGCGCCGGTCTCCCACGTCGGAACCGACGGGAACGCGCCCGTGTCCCGGGCGGCCTCCGCGGGGTTGTACATCGGGAGGGGGCCGGTGTTCCCGGCGGCGGTTGCGGGCGCGGACTGCGTGGCGGCCGTGGCCGGGAACGCGCCACCGGGCTGAGCGGCCGGGGAGGCGTACGCGGGGAACGTGCCGGTGTCCCACGACGGGACGGAAGGGAGGGCGCCGGTGTCACGTGTCGGGTCGGCGGGGTTGTACATCGGCAGCGAGCCGGAGTCCCAACTCTCCGCCGGGGGACGGGCGTCGGGCGCTTGCACGACCGGAACCCGCCCGGTGGCGGTCGGATCGGGCGACATCTGTACGACGGGAATCGGCCCGGTGGCCGTCGGCGAGGCCGGCATCTGTGCGGTGGGCGACGGCATGACCGGTATCTGCCCGGTGGCCGTGGGGTCCGGGGACATCTGCGCGGCGAGGGGCGCCATCACGGCCGTCTGCGCCATGCCCGGGGAGACCATGGGGATCTGCCCGGTCGCCGTCGGGTCGGGCGACATGACGGCTGTCTGGGCCATGGCCGGGGAGAGCGTCGGGATCTGGCCCGTGGCCGTCGGGTCGGAAGACATCGGCACGGGCGGCAGGACCGCCGTCTCGGCGAAGGCGGACGGGACGACCGGGATCGGGCCGGTGGCCGCGACGCCGGGCATCTGGGCGGTCGCGGGGGCCGGGGGCAGGGCGGCGAGGGGGGACGGCGGGAGCGCGGTGGCGGCGGCCGGGGGGAGCGCGGGGGCGCCCTGCCCGGACTGGCCCGGCGGGAGCGCGGGCGCCGAACGGCCCGCGGCGAGCTCCTGCTTGCGCTCCAGGGCCGCTTCGAGCTCCTGGATGGTCGGCATGCCGTCCGACTTCCCGGGGCGCCCTGGACGGCCGCTCGCGCGATCGCGCGGGAGGACGGCGGGGATGGTCGGGCCGAGCGAGTTGCGGGCGACGTCGAAGAGCTGCCGGGCGACCGCGTCCGGCTCGGGCGCCGAGGGCCTGCGCGCGCCCCCGCGAGGCGCCCCCGAACCGCTGCCGCGACCGCTGCGCAGCGACATCGCGCGGGTCGCGTTGAAGGTGCCGCTGTCGGTCTCGGCGCGGTTGTAGAGCGAGGTGACGGCCTGTTGGATCTCGGACCTGCTGGGCGCGGGGCCGTCCTCGAGACGGGAGGAGTCGGAGCGTTGTCCGGCACCCGCGGGGCCCTGGCCTCGGTCCGTCGCCATGGAGGACGCACTCCTTCCGTGCACAGCCTGCCGCCGAGACGGCCGGCCCCGCCCCGCCGGGTCGCCCCGGATTCGGCGGAGGCCGCGCGGCCCGGCGGTTCGCCGGAGTCGGTCGTGCGGCCCGGCGGTCAACTTAGCCAACTTGTGTGGCTGGCGTGAAGATTGAAGCGTTAAATGTCCGATACGTAGTCGTGACCTTCGTCTCTTTCAGGCGTGTGACCGGCGGTAACACCCCCACGTGGGGAGTGAGTTGCCGACTCTTGGGGAACAGGATGCGTGCTTCCCGATGCTTGCGGGATACAACTTGCTGTCATGCGTGTCGACTACTCGCCCGGCTCCCTGGGCACCGCGGCCTTCTACCGGCTGCTCACCGCCGTCGTCGTCCCCCGGCCGATCGCCTGGGTCTCGACCCTGACGGCCGACGGCGCGACGGCCAACCTGGCCCCGCACTCGTTCTTCAGCGTTGCCTCCACCGACCCGCCGGTGATCCAGTTCACCTCCGTGGGCCGCAAGGACACCCTCCGCAACGTCGAGGCGACCCGCGAGTTCGTCGTGAACCTCGCCCCGGAACCGCTCTTCGGGCAGATCAACGAGACCGCGACCGACTTCCCGTCCGGGGAGGGCGAGTTCGAGGCGGTCGGCATCGGGCAGGAGCCGTCCCTCAAGGTCAAACCGCCCCGGGTCGCGGCCTCCCCGGTCGCCCTGGAGTGCCGCCTCCACACGACCCTCGGCATCGGCAACTCCACCCTCGTGCTGGGCGAGGTCGTCCATGCCGCGATCGACGACTCCGTGCTGGTCGACGGCCACCCGGACATCCGCCGACTGCGCCCCCTGGCCCGACTCGGCCGCGACGAGTGGGGCCTGCTGGGCGAGATCCGCGAACTGTCGCGCGTCGCCTACCGGGACCGGCCGAAGAACTGACGCAGAGGTGGCCTCCGAGCCGGCCCTCCGAGGTGCCCTCCGAGGGCCGACTCCTCCGACAGGATCACCTCATGACGACCCGTGACCTCGCGGACGGCTCCTGACACTCGTTCCGGCCGAAGGACTCGGCCCTGTCCGCGAACCCGCGGCTGACCTCCGCACAAGCTCCTGACCTGCGACGCCCCCCGATCCGGGGGGCGTTGTCAGTGGCGGCCGATAGCTTGATCGATGTCACGCCGGTCTGGCGGAAGACATCCCTTGTGCTGCGAAGGAGCTGATGTGTCGTCGGATTCGGAGAATGCCCCGGAATGGGAGCGGTCGAGCACCGCGCGGGTGCTCGCGCCCGCCCGGCCCCGCAAACTCGCCAAGGTCCCCTTCGTCGAACTGGCCGACGGCCGCCTCCAGGGCGTCGTCTCCAGCGGCTCGGACATCGGCCGGGTCTACGTCTCGTCGATCGCGGCGGGGACGTACGCGTACGGGTGCAGCACCAACAACAACCGCCCCTGCGGCGGCGCGCGGGGCTCGTTCTGCAACCACATCCGCGCGCTGGTCACCGAAGCGGTGCTCCAGTACGGCGCTGAGCGCGTCGCCCGCTACCTGCGCGTGGACGCCGACGGCGCCGCCGACGCGGGCGCGCTGACCGCCGTCATGACCGGCACGAACCCCGCGCCGGACCCGGCCAAGGCCGCCGCGGCCGTGTTCAGCCGCTTCCTGCGCCACCTCGCCTACCTCGAACTCGCCCCCGCCACCGCCCCCTTGCCGGAGATGCAGTGGTTCCCGCCGACCCGGGCGGAGGCCGCCTGATGCGAGCCGACACCCTGACCGAACCGGTCGAGGGCCTGGCCGAGGCCCTGGCCGCCGTCGACGCCCTGGACCGCGCCCTCACGGCGGGCCTCCTGCGCCCCCGCCCCGCCCAGGCCGCCGACCTGACCGTCCTCGCGGACGCGCTCGCCGCCAGCCCCCTCGCCACCCGCGTCGCCGAGGCCACCGAGAAGGCCGCCGCCGGCACCGCCGCCGAGGACCACTTCCTCGCCCTCGCGGCGGCCCGGACGGCCCTGCTGGGGGCGGCACACGACGCGCTGGCGGAGCGGATCGCCGAAGCGGTCGGGCGCACCGCCGACGCAACTGGCGTGGAGTGGACGGCCGTTGACGGGGAGGCGATCACCTCGCGCGGGAGCGCTGAGGCCCGCACCGCCGGGGAGCGGACCGGCTCGGGCGACCGGGCGAGTGCCCCCGCGCACGGCGCCACCGGCACCGCCGCCCAGGTCCCCGCCCGTGCGGAGGCACCGGGCGAGGGAGCCGCCACACCCGGAACCCCCGCCTCCGACACCGCCGGCGAGCCGCCCACCGGACCCGGCACCGCGGCCCAGGCACCCGCCCACGAGCCGGCGCCGGAAACCACCAACCTCCGCGCCGCCGCCCGCACATGGCTCACCGACCTCGCCCGCGCCGGCTGGCAGGGCATCGACCACGAGCTGATCGCCGGTGCCGCCCCCGTCGTCTCCGCGCTCCTCGCGGAACCGTCCCTGCGCAGGCTCGCCGCCCTCCTCGACGGGTTCACCGCCGAACTCGCCGCCTCCTGCCCGGGTACGGCCCTGGAGATGATCCCGGCACGGCGCTGGGGTGACCTGTGGGCGCGCGGGATGCTGCTCGGCGTCCCCGGTGCCGACGCGCCGGTCGCGCCGCCCGGGGCGGCCACCGGACGGCTGCTGCCGCTCGGCGTCGACCTCCACGAGCACGCCACCGCCGTACAGGCCCAGGTGCACGCGGTGTTCGAACCGGCCGACGGCGGAGCGCCCCGGCTGGTGCGCGCGAGCGTCTCCGCGCCGAAGCCCGACACGGTCGTCGGCGCGGGCGTCTGGCAACTGCTGCGACCGCACATGGCGCTGCTGGCGGCGCTCGGCGAGGGCCGCGCGATGGAGCTGGACGGGATGCCGGTCACCGGCGAGGGCGACCTCCTGTGGGACGACGCCCACGCGCGCCCGGGGGAACCGGCGGACGCGTTCACCACCGCGCGGGTCGCCCTGCCCACCGCGCTGACCGCCCCGACGGCACCCCTGGACCGGCACCCCGCACAGCTCGCCGTACCGGTCCTCCTGGAGGGCTACACCGCCCAGGAGGGCGCGTTCGTCCTCGCCGGTCAGCGCCTTGCGGTGGACGCCGACCGCATCCCCGTCGCGGGCCCGCTGACCCCGGACGCCGTGGCCGCGTCCGGCGCCTGCATCGGGCTGCTGCGGTGGGACGGCGGACGGTTCGCCGTACAGCCGCTGGCCGTCGAGACCCTCGTACGGAAGAAGCCCGTCGCGCTGCACGCGGGCGCGTGGGCCGGGGGGACCACCGACAAGGCGGGCGTGAAGGCGGAGAAGGCGGCGACCGACGCCGTGGCCGTGCTGCGCGAGCGCGCGGGAAGGCTGCTGAGGAAATGAGCGCGGAGATCGCCGAAGAGGCGTACGACAACCGGCGGCAGGTCCTGTACTGGCGGCTGCTCGCGAGGCTCTTCGACCCCGAGGAGCGGCCCGCGCTGGAGTCCGCGAGCCTCGCCGTCGTCGAGGACATCGGACTGCCGCCCGCGCTCCTCGACCCGCGCGCCTCGGTCGACTCGGTCGTCCAGCGGCACCCCGCGCTGGCCGAGGAGTTCGACGGCCTGATGCTCGCCGGCGAGCCCGACGGGGAGCGCGACCGGGCGGCCGAGGTACGGCGCGCGGCGCTGGTGTCGAAGATCCTGCTGAACGTGTTCGCGACCGGCTCCGGAGCCGTCGACGCCGGGCAGCTGGCGCGCTGGCAGGCGGACGCCGGCTGGCTGGAGCGCGCCTTCGGCTGCAACCCCGGCGACCTGCGCGCGGGACGCCGGGGCGTCAGCCCGACCGGCACGGGCATCGGCGGCCCCGACCCCGACCTGAGCCGCCTCATCCCGCCGATCGGCCCCGAACTCGGCGCGCTGGAAGCCGACCTGGTCAGCCGCATGCACCTGCGCGAAGTCCTCGCCGACCCGAAGCTCGCCTCCCAGCTCACCCCCAGCATGTCGCTGATCGAGCAGCTCCTGCGCGACAAGAACAACCTCGACGGCGTCGCCCTCGCCAACGCCAAGGCGCTGATCCGCCGGTTCGTCGACGAGGTCGCCGAGGTGCTGCGCACCCAGGTCGAGAAGGCGACCGTCGGCGCGATCGACCGCTCGGTCCCGCCCAAGCGCGTCTTCCGCAACCTCGACCTCGACCGCACGATCTGGAAGAACCTCACCAACTACAGCCCCGAGGAGGAGCGGCTCTACGTCGACCGCCTCTACTACAAGCAGACCGCCCGCAAGACGACACCGCAGCGGCTCGTGGTCGTCGTGGACCAGTCGGGCTCCATGGTCGACTCGATGGTCAACTGCACCATCCTCGCCTCGATCTTCGCCGGACTGCCGAAGGTCGACGTCCACCTGATCGCGTACGACACCCAGGCCCTCGACCTCACCCCGTGGGTGCACGACCCGTTCGAGACGCTGCTGCGCACGAAGCTCGGCGGCGGCACCGACGGCACGGTCGCGATGGCGCTCGCCCAGCCGAAGATCGCCGAGCCCCGCAACACGGTCGTCGTGTGGATCTCCGACTTCTACGAATGGCGCCAGGAACCCCTCTTCGCGAGCATGGCCGCCCTGCACCGCTCCGGCGTCAAGTTCATCCCCGTCGGCTCGGTGACCAGCTCCGGGCGCGGCAGCGTCAACCCCTGGTTCCGCGACAAGTTCAAGGACCAGGGCACGCCGGTGATCTCCGGCCACATCAAGAAGCTCGTCCACGAGCTCAAGAACTTCCTCACCTGACCAGCCAGAAAGGCCCTCACATGTCCGACCTGTTGCGCGCCCCCGCCGAACTCAAGTACGCCGAGGAGCTGGACTGGCTGGAGTCGGTCGACGACAGCCCCAAGCCGTTCACCTGGCGCCTGTCGCCCAAGATGATCCGCCTGTTCGTCCTCGGCTCCGAGCGGGCCGACGGACTGGACCGCGAGATCTCCCAGAAGTGGTTCGGTGACCGCGCCATCGTCGAGCGGGCGATCGTCACCCTCGCCTCCGACCGCGGCCTCCTGCTCATCGGCGACCCCGGCACCGGCAAGAGCTGGCTCGCCGAACTCCTCGCCGCCGCGATCTGCCGCAACTCCACCCTCGTCGTCCAGGGCACCGCCGGGACCACCGAGGACCACATCAAGTACTCGTGGAACGTCTCCCAGGTCATCGCCAAGGGCCAGTCCCGCGAGTCGATGATCCCCTCGCCGATCATGACCGCGATGGAGTCCGGCGCGATCGGCCGCGTCGAGGAGCTGACCCGCTCCACCAGCGACGTCCAGGACGCGCTGATCTCGATCCTCTCCGAGAAGTACATCTCCGTACCCGAACTCGACAGCGACAACATCGTGTTCGCGAAACCCGGCTTCTCGGTCATCGCCACCGCCAACAGCCGCGACCGGGGCGTCAACGACCTGTCGTCCGCGCTGAAGCGGCGCTTCAACTTCGTGCGCATCCCGGTCGTCACGAACAAGAAGAGCGAGGCGGAGATCGTCCGCTTCCGCACCGAGGAACTCCTCAGGCGCCACCAGATCGAACTCGACGTCCCGCCCACGCTGCTGGACGTCCTGCTCCAGAGCTTCGCCGACCTGCGGGCCTCCTCGGCCGCCGCCGCGAGCGACGACGAGAAGCTGGAGTCGGCGCTGTCCACCGCCGAGCAGATCGGCGTCCTGGAGGACGCGATCCTGCACAGCAACTTCTTCGGCCGGCAGGCCCTCACCGCGCACACGCTGGCGTCGTCCCTCGTCGGCTCGCTGGCCCGGCGCGCGCCCGAGGACCTCGCGATCCTCAACAAGTACCTGCACGGCGTCGTCGAGCCGCGCGGCAAGGAAGAGGGCGGCTCCTGGCCGGAGTTCCTCGAAGGCGGCCGTGCGGCGATCGCGACGCTGTCATGAGCGGCCCCGCCCCGCACCCCCACGGCCCCTTCGACGCGCTGCGCGCCCAACTCGACGACGCCGCCCAGACGTTCGCCGACGGCCCCGACGCCCTCGAAGGCATCCTGCGCGGCATCGTCGACGACGTCGACCGCGCGATACGCGAACCCCTGGAGATCTTCCCCGTCTGCCACCACTCCCCGGCCTCCGCGCTCGCCATGGCCCGCCGCCTGCGCGAGAAGCAACCCCGGGTGATCTACCTGGAGTTGTGCGAGGACATGGCGCCGCTCCTCACCGAGCTGCGCAACTGCCGCCTCCCCGTCGCCGTCCAGGCGTTCGCCGGCGAGATAGAGGGCTTCCCCCTCGACTGGGCGCCCCTGTCCGTCGTCGCCCCGATCACCGAGGCGTCCGCCGAGTACCAGGCCATCGCCTACGCCCTCGACACGCCCGGCGTCGAACTCGTCCTCGTCGACCGCTCCTCCGACCACGTCTTCCAGTGGGAGACCCCGCGCGCCGCCGAACCCGCGCCGGGCGACGAGGAGTCCGCGCTGCACGGGGACGCCGTCGGCGTCGAGATCGGTGATCTGCGGCCCCGGTTCGGCGAGCTGGAGGAACACCTCCTGCGGCACGGGCGGGTGCGGCACTGGTCCGAGTGGTGGCACCAGTACGTCGAAGTGCCCCTCGGTGACGGCGACCACGACACCTACCGCCAGGTCATGCTCCTCATCGGCAGTCTCTTCCGCCGCCTCGCCCCCGGCGACACCCGGCGCGTCCGGATCGACGAGGACCGCGAGCGGTACATGTGGACGCGGATGCGCGAACACCTCGCGGCGAGCGGCGCCGACCCCGCCGACTGCCTGTACGTGTGCGGCGCGTTCCACGCGGCCAGCCGCGTCGCCGAGTTCGGGATCGCCGGCAGCGACACGTTCACCATCACGCCGCCCAGCGCCACGAAGTGGCGGCACGGCCTGATCCCGTCCAGCAACACGGCCATCGAGGCACAGTTCGGGCTCGCGTCCGGGTCGGTGTCCATCGCGGCGACGGAGTGGGCGAAGAACCTCAGACGCAGCCGCGTGAAGCCGTACCGGCTGGCGGGGCAGGCGGGGGCGGGGAAGGGCCGGGGGAAGAAGACCGGGGCGACGAACCCCGCAGGGACGGTCGTACAGCCCGCTACCGCGCCCTCCCCCGCCGCCTCGGCCGCCCCCGCCCCCGACCGCCTCACCGGCTTCCTCCAGCGGCCCCCCGTCCTCGACCGGCTCGACGAGGCCGAACTCCTCGGCTGGTCCGTCGACATCGTGCACGCCGCGCGCCGCAACGGGTACCTCGCCTCGACCGCCGACGCCATCGCCGTGTTCGAGACGTCGATCCTCCTCGCGGGGATGCGCGACCGGGCCAAGCCGACGCCGTACGACTTCCAGGACGCGGCCGTCACCTGCATCGAGAAGGACGCGGTGCCGGGGCGGCGGGACGTCGGCAGGCTCGTCGAGATCATGATGGGCGGCGACCGGATCGGACAGGTCGGGTACGACGCGCTGCCGCCGCTCGCCCGCGACGTGCACGACAGGCTCGTACCGCTGAACCTGAAACTCCAGCAACGCGGCGTCCAGCGCGCCCTGCTGGACATCGCCGGCCGGCCCGAACTGGCCGCCTGCTCCGACGTGCTGTGGATCCTGCGCAAGCTGCTCCCGCGGGGCGCCGCGCGGCCGATCATGGGGGAGCGGACGCTCGGCGAGCAGTCGATCCAGGAGTCCTGGGACCTCGCGCTCGGCACCCACCAGCGCGAGCTGATCGAGCTCGGCTACGAGGGCGTCAGCGTCGAACAGGTCCTGGAACAGCGGCTGCGCCGCACCGCGTACGCCCCGCAGGCCACCGCCGCGACCGTCCTCGAAGCCGTCGAGGACGCCACGCTCTACCTGCGCAGCCGCCGCCTCGCCGACGAACTCGGCGCGCACGCGCTGGAGGTGCTCTCCCGGGAGCGCGGCGTCGACGGCGCGCCGGAGGTGCTGCGCCGGGTACGCCGCCTGCTCGCGTACTACCGGACCGGCGAACCGACGCTGCCCGCGTGGATCGAGTCGTTCGTCAAGACCGGTTACGCCCACTACTGCACGCTGCTGCCGACCGCGTTCACCGACGAGGACGCGACGGTACGGCAGGTCGCCGCGATGCTGGGCTTCCTGTTCAGCATGGAGAGCCTCGCGCTGTCCCTGGGCTGCGACCGTACGCAACTCGAACTCGCCGTGGGGCAGTCGCATCCCGAGGACTCCGCGAAGACGGCCCTGCTGTGGGCGGCGCAGACCCACCTCGGCACCCTCCCGCGTGCCGAACTCTCCGCGCGTTGCGACGCGTTGCTGTCCAGCCCGCTCGTCGTCCCCGCCTACCCGCGCTACCTCAGCGGCTTCCTGCACGCCCTCGAACCGGTGCCGCAGCTCGCGGACTTCGTCGTCGAGGCCGTGTCCCACGCGTTCGCGCGGCTGCCCGACCCGGTGCTGCTGCCGTGGCTGCCGACGCTGGTGACGACCCTGCGCGCGAGCGGCGCCGAACTCGCCCCGCTGCTCATCCGCGAGGCCGACCGGCTCTTCCCGGCGCGGCTGCCCGCGCTGGACGCGTGGACGCCGCCGTGGCGGGAGGAGCAGGCGGTGCCGTCGGCGCGGCGGGCGGCGACGTCGACGCTCCTCGCCGCCCACCAGGCGACCTGCGACGCGCTGGCCGGACTACTCGGGTGCGGTGATCCCTGGCGGGCGGAGGAGGTGCGGGGAGCGGCGCTGCTGGGCCGACACCCCGACACCGCACGGGAGTTGGAGGTGCTGCTCAGCCGCTGAGGTCCGTCATGAGCGGCCTCAGCCGGTCCGCGAACTCCTGGGGATACCGGGCGTATCCGACGTGACCGCCCGGGAACTCCTCCAGCTCCAGGCCGAGTCGCGCGGCGAGTTCCAGGGCCGGGCGGTGGATGCCCTGGTCGCGGGAGCCCTCGCCGCCCGCGATCGACAGGCGGCCGGTGATCGGGGCGGTCGCGGCGAGGTCGGGGAGATGGGTGGAGGAGGGGTGCAGCATGTGGGCGAGGAAGAAGCGCGTGTTGTCGTGCGCCTCCGGGAGGTCGGGGGCCGGCCGTCCGCCGAAGAGGGCGTCCGCCAGCACCCGCATCGCGGCGGCCTCGCCCTCCCCGTGGAGCGTCTCGCGGACCCTGTCGACCAGGGCGAGGAAGTCGTCCGCGTCCGGCAACAGCCGCAGCGAGGGCGGCTCGTGGACGATCAGGGCCGCGACGCGGTTCGGGTGCAGGGCCGCGAAGTGCAGGGCCGCCAGCGCGCCCGAGCAGCTGCCGAAGATCCGTACGCGCTCGTCCGGTACGAGGTGGTCGAGGAGGCGGGCGATGTCCTCGCCGTGCTCCTCGATCCGCTGGTCCACCGGTGGGCCGGTGAGGGCGCTGCGTGAATTGCCGCGCGGGTCGCAGGAGATGACCCGGTGGTCCTTCGCCAGGTCGTCCGCGAGGGCCGTGAACACCGCCGCGTCCGAGTTGCCGCCCGCGAGCAGGAGGAGGGGCGGGCCCTCGGTGCCGCGCACCTCGTAGTAGAGCGTCGCCCCCGGGGCCGGGAGGGTGCCTGCTCGTGCGGGTGAATTCATCGACTCCCCCAGTGAAGTGCCGTCGCTCGACGTAAAGTTACTGCACGCGTACTCAGCGTACGGGTGGCGTGCGTGATGAGGTAGGGGGACCCGATGGGCGACGGACCGCGCATCCTTCTCAACGCCGAGGCCTTCGGCTTCGGGCCGGCCGCCGCCTCGGCGGTGCTCGCCGAGGAACTCCTCGCGTGCGGCGCCGAGTTGGGGTACGTCGGGGGCGGCCACACGCTCGATCTCCAGCACCGGCCGCCGTACACGGCCGTCCATGACGTCACCGGCCTCTCCGAAGCGGCCTGCCTCGACCGGCTGCGCGGGCTCGCCGGGGAGTACGACGCGGTCCTCACGTCCATGGACTTCGCGTTCGGGCTGATGGCCCGTCAGGCGGGGTTCCGTGTCGCCGTGTACGACGCGCTGGCCTGGTTCTGGCCCTGGGTGTGGCCCGTCGTGCGGGACGAGAGCGTGCTGTACCTCGCGCAGGATTTCTTCGGGGTGCGCGAACGGGTCGCCGGGGAGCCGGAGTTGGCGGGGGCGCGGAGTGTCGTCGTGCCGCCGTTGGTGGAGCCCGGCGGCGGGTGGGGCGGCGGTGGGGGTCAAGTCGTCGTGAATCTCGGGGGGTTGTGCAATCCGTTCTGGGAGACCGGCGAGGTCGAGGCGTACGCGCGGCTCGTCGTCGAAGGCGTCCGGAGCGCCGTACCGGCGTCGTGCTCCGTCCTCGTCGTGACCAGCGAGGGCATCGCGCGTGAACTGGCCTCCACCGTGAGCGGGGTGAGCGTCGGGACGTACCGCCGCGGCGAGGTGCTCGACCTCCTGCGCGAAGCGCCGTACGCCTTCATGACGCCCGGGCTCGGCAACATCTACGACGCCGCCGCGACCGGAGTGCCCACCGTGCTCCTTCCGGCCACCAACACGACCCAGGCTCAGCAAGCCGACGTCGTCGCCGCGCACGGTTACTGCGACGGGCTCGTCGACTGGTCCGACTTCGGGCTCGCCGTCGACTTCGGGGACGGGGCGCCGGAGATGGCCGGCGTGCTGACCTCCGCGCTGCGGGAGTTGAGCGCAGACCCTGACGGACGGTTCGCCCTCCGGGTCGCGGACGCCGTCGCCGGGATGGGCAAGGGGCGGGCCACCGGGCTGCTGGACCGCTTCGGGAGCGGCGGTGCGCGGGTCGCCGCGGCGGCTGTGGTGCGGTGGGTACGGTCCGGGGATGCCTGAAGACGCGCTGCCCGGCCGGGTGCGGGAGCTGTGGGAGGAACTGGCGGGGGCCCGCTTTCCGCCCGACGGCGGGGTGCGGGTGGTCGTCTCGCCGGGTTCCCGGCTGTGTCCGCCGTCCTGGGTCGGGGCGGTGCGGATCGGGGACACGGTCCTCATCACAGCGCCGGACGAGGACACGGCGCGACGGGTACCGGGTGACTTCGAGGCGCTGCGGCGGGCGGGAGACGAGGTGCTGGGACCGGCAACGCTCGGCTACTTGCCGCCCGGCGGCCTCCGGGGCACCACAAGCGCGTCCGCGTCCCCCGAAGCGGTCCGCGCCCTCCTGGACGCCGTGGGCGACAAGGACGCCGCCGAGAGCGGCCTCGCCGACACCGACTCACCCGTGTTCGCCACCCACGACGGCCACGGGATCCTCGCCGCCGCCGGGTACCAGCTCTGGCCCACCGCGGTCGCCCACCTCTGCGTCCTCACCGCACCGGAGGCCCGGGGGCGGGGCCTTGCCACCGAGGCGGCCGGCGCTGCGGTACGGCACGCGCTGGAGGCGGGGCTGCTGCCGCAGTGGCGGGCACGGGTGGGGGCGTCGCGCAGGGTGGCGGGGAAGCTGGGGTTCCGGGAGGTGGGGGAGCAGGTGAGTGTGCGCCTTGAGTGAGGTGGATTGTGGGTACTTGGCGGCTGAAAGGTGGATAGGCTGCTGGGGCTGGGCATGTCGGATCGAGGGCCTCGCGATCCTGCTCGTGCGCAACGCGTGGAAGGGGCAAGATCCGCGCAACACTCACGCCGCTGAAATCGCCCTGCACGAGCTGGGGTTCAGCATTCTGGTGCGGCGTCGTTACAGCAAGACCACGGGGGAGCCTGTGGTGCTGAACCTCGACCAGTGGAACAGCTCCGTCCGCTGACGCGTACGTTCCCACCCGCACCGGCAACGCTGGCCCGCCGCCGCTCCCGGTCGACCTCCGTTACCACGACTTCCACCTCTTGCCCCTTCTCCAGGCCGAACTCCCGCAGCAGCCCCTCGACGCCCCGTGTGACCTCGACGAACGCCCCGAACGGCACCACCTTGGTCACCCGGGCCCGTACAACCCGGCTCACCGGGTCGGTGTCGGGGAAAAGTCGGACGGGGTCCGGGGAGAGGGCGCGCAGGGACAGGCGGGCCTCGGCGTTCCAGGTGTCGCGGCGGAGGAACTCACAGGTCACGTGGGTGTCGAGGGTGACGATGTCCGAAGGGGAGTCGAAGCGGTACCAGGAGAGTCGGGGTGGGTGATGAAGCCGACGCCGGGGTACGTGGGGTGGCGAGGGCCGTCGTCCAGGGCGACGAAGATGCCAAGGGGCTCGATGGAGGCGATGTGGCCGGTGAGGTGTTGGCCGGGGGTGGGGGGTTTCAGGAAGGCGTTCAGTTCCGGGTCAGCCGGGATCGGGTGATGCAGCTTCGCATGCCGGTGTCAGGGGGCACGGTTTTTGCTGTTTGGCAAGTATCTCGACGGCGATATTTTGAATTCGTTGCTCACGATTTCGGAGTTCTTGTCAAGCGCGATTTATCCCACACTCTGAGTCCCCGAAATGAGGCCCCGGGCTCGCTCTCCGGCGGTGTTACCGTTGCCCCGTGCGAAATTGTCTCGTCGTCAAAGGTGTCCGGCAGAATAATCTTCGGGATGTTTCCGCGGAGCTGCCCAGGAATGCGCTGACGGTGTTCACGAGGGTTTCCGGGGCGGGGAAATCCAGTCTGGTCTTCGATGCTATTTTCGTGAAGGGGCGGCGGCGCTATGCCGTGATTGGACAGAAGGGGGCCAGCGGGAATCCGAGGTCGATGGTCGGGGCGGTCGCGGAGCGCGGGGAGCAGGTGCGGCGGCAGACGCCGCAGCAGATCGTCGGCAGGTTGCCGGAGGAGCCCGAGGGCCGTCTCGCGATCAAACCCGGCATCCGCCGACGGCGCCCTCCGCGTCGACTTTGCGGGCGGTGTGGGAGCTGTCGGGGGGACGGCATGATCAGGGGGGAGGCGAACTTTCTGCCGGGCGTGTACGTGCCGTGCGCGAGAGCGCGGTACAACAGGGCGACGCTGGAGGTGAGTTGCCGGGGCAGGTCCAGCGCGGATGTCCTCTCGTTGGGGCGGTCCGCGACCACCCTGTCCGGCGGCGAGGCGCAGCGTGTCGGACTCGCGCGCAGGGTGAGGGGATGCAGCCTCTTCGTCCTCGACGGCACCCCGGAACAGGTCGCCCCCCACCCCGGCCGTTTCCCGCACTCCCCCTCGGAGGCGTGATGACCCTGCTCGACCTGGAACAGCGGGCCCCGGAGGATGAGGACGACGACGCTCCCGTACCCCGTCTCACGACCGCCGGAGCTTCCGACGACCCCGTCAAGGACTACCTCCGCCTCATCTCCCGCGTCCGCCTGCTCACCGCTGAACAGGAGGTCGACCTCGGGAAACGCATCGAGGCGGGGCTGTACGCGGAACACCTCCTGGCAGCGGAAACCGCCCACGAAGCAAGGGAGTTGGCTCTTCTCGCCGAGGACGGCCGGCGCGCCAAGACGCACCTCGTCGAGGCCAATCTGCGCCTCGTCGTCTCCGTCGCGAAGCGTTACACCGGCCGCGGCCTCGCCTTCCTCGACCTGATCCAGGAGGGCAACACCGGGCTCATCCGGGCGGTGGAGAAGTTCGACTACGCGAAGGGCTTCAAGTTCTCCACGTACGCGACCTGGTGGATCAAGCAGGCCGTCAGCCGGGCCCTGGCCGACCAGGGCCGCACGATCCGCGTCCCCGTCCACACGGTCGAGATCATCAACCGCATCGCCCGGGTCCGCCGCGAGATCATCCACGACACCGGAATGGAACCCACCCCCGCCCAACTCGCCCAGAAGGCCGACGTACCGGTGGAACGCCTCACCGAACTCGACGGCTACACACGGGAACCCGTCTCCCTGGACACCACTCTCGCGGACGACTCCGGCACCGAGTTCGGCGACCTGATCGTCGACGCGGACGTACCCTCCCCGGTCGAACAGGTCGCCTTCGGCCTCCTCCAGCAGACCCTGCGTGCGATGCTCGCGGAGATGACCGCCCGCGAGGCGGGGATCATCGCGCTGCGCTACGGCCTGTTCGGCGGCAGGCCGCGCACGCTGGAGGAGATCGGGCTCGTGTACGGCGTGACGCGGGAGCGGATCCGGCAGATCGAGTCGAAGACGATGTCGAAGCTGCGCCACCCCTCCAGGTCGCAGGCGCTGCGGGACTACCTGGACTGACAGGCGGCCCCGGACGGAAGCGCCGGACCGGTTTGTTAGGCTCCGCATGCCTCCCGCGGGGGAAGTCCGGTGAGAATCCGGCGCTGACCCGCAACGGTGTGCGCGGAACGCGGAAACGCTTCCGCGCGAGCCCGATCGCCCACGGCCGGCACGCGACCCGTACGACCGCTCGCCGTGGACTGCGAGAGGGGACCGCAAGGCGTGTCTCCCGCGTGACGTCCCTCCGGCGGCCTCAGCCGAAGGACCGCCGGTGCGCCGAACCCCCCTCGCCCTGCTGACCGTTGCCCTCACCCTGCTCCTACTGATCTCCCTACTCGCGGGTGTCGTCCTCGGCGCCTCCGGCATCGGCGCCGCCGACTCGCTGAAGCTCCTGTGGGCCGGCCTGACCGGCGGAACCGTTTCCGCGCGGGACGCCGCCGACTACACCATCGTCTGGGAGATCCGCCTGCCCCGCGTCGTCCTCGGCGCGCTCGCCGGCGCCGGTCTCGCCTCCGTCGGCGTCGCCGTGCAGGCCATGGTCCGCAACGCCCTCGCCGACCCCTTCGTCCTCGGCATCTCCTCCGGCGCGGCCGTCGGCGCCAACGCCGTCATCCTGATGGGCGCCTTCGCCGGGCTCGGCGTCTGGGCCCTGTCGGTCTCCGCGTTCGGCTCGGCGCTCGCCGCGATGGCCCTCGTCTACGCCGTCGCCCGCACCCCGCGCGGCCTCACGCCGCTGCGCCTGATCCTGACGGGTACGGCGCTGGCGTACGGGTTCGAGGCGATCACGACCGTGATGGTGTTCAGCGCCGCGCGGGGCGAGGCGGCGCGCTCGGCGATGATGTGGCTGCTCGGGAGCCTCGGCGGGGCGACGTGGGCGCAGGTGCCGATCGCCGCCGTCACCGTCGTAGCGGGGTGGACGTGGCTCAGGCGCCGGGCCGGGGCGTTGAACGCGATCGCGATGGGCGACGAGACGGCGGCCTCCCTCGGGGTGCGGCCGGAGCGGCTGCGGCGGGAGCTGTTCCTCGTGACGGCCGCCGTGACGGGCACGCTGGTCGCCGTCAGTGGCGCGATCGGGTTCGTCGGGCTCATGGTCCCGCACCTCGTGCGGATGGCCGTCGGCGCCGACCACCGCCGTGTCCTCGCGCTCGCCCCGCTCGCCGGGGCCGTCCTGCTCGTCTGGGCGGACATCCTGTCCCGCCTGCTCCTCGCACCCGCCGAACTCCCCGTCGGCGTGATCACGGCCGTCGTCGGGGTCCCCGCGTTCCTGCTGCTGATGCGGCGCGGCGGCCACGCGTTCGGCGGAAAGTGGTGACCGGCATGCGGCTCGACGTGGACGGCGTGAGCGTGGAGGCGGCGGGCGTGCGCCTCGTGGACGACATACGGCTCACCGCGGGACCCGGCGAGGTCGTCGGCCTCGTCGGCCCCAACGGCAGCGGGAAATCAACCCTGTTGAGGTGCGTCTACCAGGCCCTGCGGCCCGCAGCGGGGACTGTACGGCTCGACGGCGAGGATCTGCGGACGATGGCGCCGCGCGCCGCCGCCCGGGTGCTGGCCGCGCTTCCGCAGGAGTCCGGCGCCGAGTTCGACTTCACCGTCACCGAGGTCGTCCAGATGGGCCGCCTCCCGCACGAACGGCGCGGCCACGCCGAGGACATGAAGATCTGCGCAGAGGCCATGGCGGCGACCGGCGTCGGCCACCTCGCCGACCGGGGCTTCCTCGCCCTGTCCGGCGGCGAACGCCAACGCGTCCTGATCGCCCGGGCGTTGGCCCAGCAGCCCCGGGTCCTGGTCCTCGACGAACCCACCAACCACCTCGACATCGCCCACCAGTTGGACGTCCTGGCCCTCGTCCGCGACGCCGGGCTCACCGTCCTGGCCGCGCTGCACGACCTCAACCTCGCGGCGGCGTACTGCGATCGGCTGTACGTCCTGGACGCGGGCCGCGTCGTCGCGTCCGGGACTCCGGCGGACGTCCTCCGACCCGCCCTGCTCGCCGAGGTGTTCGGCGTCAAGGCCCACCCCGTGCGCCACCCCGCCACCGGCGCCGTGCAACTCCTCTTCGACCGCCTGTAAAGGAACCCCCTGTGCCCTCCCTGCGTCAACTCGCCGCCGTCGCCCTGTGCCTGACCGTCACCGGCTGCGGGGCCTCCGTGGAGAAGACCGCGTCCGCTCCGCAGGACAAGTCGGTCACCATCACCAACTGCGGCAAGAAGGTCACCTTCGACCACGTACCCGAACGCGTCGTCACCAACGACGTCGGGATCACCGAGCTGATGTTCGCGCTCGGACTCGAGGACCGGATGGCCGGGTTCGCGATGCCCGACGACAAGGGGGACCTGAGCGGCGTGCCGTGGAAGGACGGATACCGGAAGGTCACGTGGCTCTCCAAGGAACAGCTGACGAAGGAGAACGTCCTCGACGCCCGCGCCGACCTGGTCTTCGCCGGGTGGAACTACGGCTTCCGCGAGGACAGCGGCTTCACCCCCGACGCCCTCGCCAAGCTCGGCGTCCCGTCGTACATCCTCACCGAGTCGTGCCGCAACGGCCGTACCGAGACCTCGCGGGGCATCATGCCGCCGCTGGAGGCGCTCTACACCGACCTCACCACTCTCGGGCAGCTCTTCGGCGTCGAGCAGCGCGCGGCCACCCTGATCGCCTCCTTCAAGAAGGAGATAGCCCAGGTCAAGGCACCCGCCAAGCGGCCCAAGGTGTTCCTCTACGACAGCGGCCAGGACGCGCCGTTCACCTCCGGGAAGTACGCGGCCCCGGACCAGATCATCAGCGCGGCCGGCGGCGAGAACGTCACGCACGACGTCGACGACTCCTGGACGACCGTCGGCTGGGAGACCGTCGTCGCACGTGACCCGGACGTCATCGTGATCTGCGACTACGGGGACGTCAGCGCCGAGCAGAAGCGCGACTTCCTTCTGTCGTACGCCCCGTTGAAGAACGTCGCGGCGGTCAGGAACAAGCGGATCTTCGTCCTCGACTACGTCGACCTGGTCGAGAGCCCCCGCAACCCGTCGGCCATCGCCCGGCTCGCCGCGTACCTGAAGACCGTCTCCTAGGGCCGCTGCGTCTCCGACTCCAGGGACTGGCGGGTCGTCGCGCCGTACACGCCGGACTCGTCCGAGAGGATCAGGCGGGTGAACTGGTAGGTGCGTACGGCGCTTTGGACGTTCTCGTCGTAGACGCCGGTCGCCTCGCCGTCGTACCGGCCGAGCTGCTTGAGGCGGAGCTGGAGCTCCCGGACCTGGGGGCCGGTGTCGCCGAGGCGCAGGACGCGCGGGGCGTCGTCGGCCTGGGTGGGGGTGGGGTCCGGTGCGGCCGTCGGGGGCGCGGCCGGGTCCGCCGTCGGGGACGCCGTGGGGGAGGCGGACGGCGAGTCGGTGGGGGAGGCGCTGGTGCTCTGCGAGGGCGACTCCGAGGCCGAGGGGCTCGCGGAGTCCGAGGGGCTCCGTGAGGCGCCGGGCGACTGCTCCGCGCTGGCCGAGACCTGGTCGGGGACGCCCGCGCGCAGGTCGTCCTGGAGGTGGTCGCCGCGGGTCGGGGTCTGGTACATCGAGACGCCGACGAGGATGCCGGCCGTCACGGCGAAGGTGGCCGCGGTGACGGTGACGATGGCTATGCGGCTGCGCTTGGCCGGGGGCTTCTCGTCGGTGTCCGGGCCGAGTTCGGGGTCGTCCGGGTCCGGCTCGGGGGCGGGCTCCGGGAAGAGGCCGGGGCCCGGGCCGGGCGCGGGCATGAAGTCGTACGACGGCACCTGGCCGGGCGCGGGGGTCCCACCGGGGGCTGTGCCCGGGGCGGGGCTTCCCCCGGAACCCGGGACGAGGCCCGAGGGGTACTCCAGGGTGGATTCCGCGGCGGACTCCGGGGCCGCGCCGGGTGCGTGCCCCGGGCCGGATGCCGGGGCGAGTCCCCGGGCCGATCCGTCCTCGCCCCCGAACGCCGCCCTGTCGTTGTGTTCGCTCACGCCTGGTCCCTCTCCACGAGATCTCCGATCCTATGCGGAAGTCCCCCTTTCAACCTTCACGGGTCTCCACAAGTGGAGGGCGGGATACGGGAGTTGGGATTGGCGGCTCCCGCCATGCCGGGCGGCGGGAGCCGTCGGGGGCCGGTCCGGCGCTACCGCCAGGCGCCGGACGCCGCCGCGCGCTCGGCGTACTCGGTGAAGGAGACCGGCTCCCGCCCGAGAATCCGCGCCACCGTGTCCGTCGGCACGGCGGAGTGCCCGGCGCGCATCGCCGCGAACAAGGCGTTCAGCTCATGCGCCGCCTCCTTCGGGAACCCCTGGCCCAGCAACTCGGAACGGTACTCCTCAGGCGTCAACTCCTCGTAAGCAATGGGGTGTTCGGCGGCCCGGGCGATCTCCGCGACCGCCTCGGCGAACGTCAGCGCCCGCGCACCCGACAGGTCGTACACCTCGCCCTGGAGCCCGTCGGACGTCAGCAGCGCGGCGGCCACCTCCGCGATGTCCCGTACGTCCACGAAGGGTTCGGGGACGTCACCGGCCGGCAGGGCCAGGCGCCCGGCGCGCAGCGGGGCCTGCCACAGGTCCTCGTCGAAGTTCTGGTGGAAGTTGTTGGGCCGCAGGACCGTCCACTCGACGCCGGACTCCCGAACGGCCTTCTCCGCGGCGGCCATTCCCCGGAACGTGTCCGGCGCGACCCTGTCGACGCCACGCCCCGAGAGCGCCACGAACCGGCGCACCCCGGCGCCGACCGCCTGCTCCACGAAGGGCTGGGCGAGCCCGGGATCCTCCGGCGCGAGCAGATGCACGGCGCCGACCCCCGCCAACGCCCCCGCCCACGTGCCCTGTTCGGCCCAGTCGAACCGCACCGCGCCGGTCCGCGAGGCCGCCTTCACCTCCCGCCCGGCCGCCCGCAACGCCGGAACGAGGCGCCGGCCCACCTTCCCCGTCGCTCCCAGTACCAGTACCGCGTCTGTGCAGTTCGTCATGCCACGCAGTCAACTGGCCTGTCAAACCGGGGGACATGGCTGAACGTCCGGCGGAATTGCGTGATCGTCCGGGCCACTAGGGTGTCGGCATGGATCCGTTCGACGATCTGCTGCAAGGCGTGCGCGCGGACGGTGCCGGGCTGCGCCGCACCGACCTCACACCGCCCTGGTCGGTACCGCTGGGCGGCGACAACTCCCTGACGCTGTGCGCGGTGTTGAGCGGTACGGGGAGCCTGGACCCGGGGGAGCGGGTGCGGGCCGGTGACACCGTCGTCGTGCGCGGGCCCGGCGCCGTCCGGCTGCTGTCCGAGGCGGAGCCCGCGGTCCTGCTCACGGGGGTGTACGACGCCCCGGGTGCCGTCGGGCGGCGGCTGGCCGGCGTGCTGCCCGAGGTGATGGTGGTGCCGGGCGACGAGGGGTGCGCGCCCCTGCTGGACTTCCTCGCCGGGTCGGGGGACAGCGGCCGGCCCGTCGTACAGGACCGGCTGCTGGACTGGCTGCTGGTGTGCGCGCTGCGGGGGTGGTTCGACCGGCCGGGGAACCTGCCGCCGGGGTGGTTCGGGGCGCTCGGCGACGAGGTCGTCGGACCGGTCCTGCGGGTCATGCACGAGGCACCCGAGCGCGCCTGGACGCTCGTCGGCCTCGCCGCCGAGGCGGGCGTGTCCCGCACGACGCTCGCCGACCGGTTCACGCGGCTGGTCGGGACCCCGCCGCTGACCTACCTGACGTCCTGGCGGATGAGCCTCGCGGCCGACCTGCTCACCGGGTCGCGGGAGACGGTCGGGGCGGTGGCGCGGAGGGTGGGGTACGCGGACGCGTTCGGGTTCAGCGCCGCGTTCAAGAGGGCGTACGGGGTGAGCCCGAGCGTGTACCGGAGGTCTGCGGGGGTGCGGGAGGGCTCGGCGGGCGCGAAGGGCGGTGCGGGTGCGGCGGAGGGGGCTGGACCGGAGCGAGGGGCGGGTACGGCGGAGGAGGCGGGTGCGGGCTGGTAATCTCATCGCAGGCGTGGTTCCTCGCGCCCGTCGACACCGACCGAGGAGGTGAGTCCCATCACCGCAGGAGCAGGCAGGGCACTCACCCCGGACGAGTCCGGACGACGCGGCTGACCCAGGTCAAGCGCTCGGTGTGCCCTGATACGGCACACCGAAAGGCTCGGACCTCATGGCGTACGACATTTTCCCCGCCCTCGACGGCACCCCCCTCGCCCTCCACTCCACCGGCACCGGCGACCCCCTGGTCTGCCTCCCCGGCGGCCCCACCGACTCCGCCTATCTGGCCGGCCTCGGCGGCCTCACCGACCGGCACCGGCTGATCCGCCTCGACCTCAGGGGCACCGGCCGCTCGGCCACCCCGGCCGACCCCGCCTCGTACCGCTGCGACCGCATGGTCGACGACGTCGAGGCGCTCCGCGTCCACCTGGGTCTCGAAAGGGTGAATCTGCTGGCCCACTGCGCGGGCGCGAACCTCGCGGCCCTGTACGCCGAACGCCACCCGCAGCGGCTCGCCCGGCTCGCGCTCATCACCCCCAGCACCAGGGCCGTCGGCCTGGAGATCACCGGGGAGCAACGGCTGGCCGTCGCACGGCTGCGGGACGGCGAACCCTGGTTCCCGTCGGCGTACGCGGCCCTGTCGTCGATCTGCGCGGGCCGGGGCGACGCGGACGCGTGGGAGGCCGTCACGCCGTTGTCGTACGGACGCTGGGACGCGCGGGCGCGTGCGCATCACGCCGGGGAGTCACTGGATCCGGTGATCCTCGCGGCGTACGGCGGTGACGGGGCGTACGAACCCGCGCGTACGCGCGAGGCGCTCGGCCGGGTCGGGGTGCCGGTGCTGGTGGTCGCGGGGGAGGTCGACGTGGTGGCTCCGCCGGGGGTGGTGCGCGAGTTCGCTGGGCTGCTGCCGGGGGCGGAGACGGTGGTGCTGGCGGGCGCCGGGCACTTCCCCTGGCTGGATGAGCCGGAGGCGTTTGCGCAGGTCGTGGGCGGGTTCCTGCGGGAGTAGGGGGCGTTGTCAGTGGCGTCTGCGAAGGTGGGGGCAGTGGTGATCGACGAGCGAGGGGCGCGGCATGACCGGCGGGAACTGGGTGGGCATGGGGTGGGACTGGACGGACCACGGGGACATCAGCGCCCGGCTCGACGCGGGCGCGGACCCCGAGGCGTGGAGCGGCGGACTGCCCCTGCACCGGGCGGCCGTCTCCGGCTCGCCCGAGGTCGTTGCCGAACTCGCGGGGCGCGTCGCTGATGTGGACGCCCTGTGGGAGGGCAGGACCGCGCTGTGGGAGGCGGTCGAGTCCCGGCGCGTCGAGCACGCCCGAGCGCTCGTCGCCGCCGGAGCCGACCCCTGGCTGCCTCAGCTCGGCGGCTGGTCCCCGGGCCGCCTCGCCCTCGCGGGACCGACGCCGGACCTCTTCGAACGGCCCGGGGGACAGCCCGGGTTGACGGACGCCGAGCGCTCGGTCGCGGAGGAGGCGGCCCGGCTCCTGGCAGCGCTGGGGGAGTTCTACCACGACGGCATGGGCGTCGCCTGCGTCGCGGGCATCGACGCCGACGAGGCCGTACGGCGCCTGGAGGGCGGCGAGGTCGACCCCGAGGACCTCAAGGAGCTGCTGGAGGCGCCGTACGACGTCGACATGGACGAGAGCCTGCTGACCGTCGGCGTGACGACGGTGCCCGGCGGGTGTGTCGTCGCCCAGCCGTGGGGGTACGGGCCGCAGACGCCCGGAGTGATGAAGCGGCTGACCGCCGGGACGCGTGCGTACGGGGTGTACGCCAACCCCAAGAGCGGCAACCAGGGGTGCGTCGTTAGGGACGGCGTGGTGGAGGAATGGGACCTGCACCCCGGCGGAGGGACCGACGTCGGGCAGAGCGCCGACGAGGTGCTCATGGGCTACCTCTACGCGCTGGAGCCGATGGCGTACGCCTGCGCGTGGGCGGGCCTGCGGCCGGTCGACGCGAAGGCGTTCACGGGACAGCCGGACCGGTGGGTGCGGCTGCCGGAGCGGGACTACTGGAAGGAGTGAACGAGCCGGGCCACTGCCCCGGCGGGCGCCCTCCGGGCAACCGTGCGACCCATGGGCGCCGTTGGCGCCGGGCGGGCCAGGGCCGAGGGTGGAAGCCGTCACTCCGGGACCGCGCTTCGGGGGCCGGTCCGCCGGGCAGGGTCACGGGGGCGGTCCGCCCGGCCGAAGGCGCCGGGGCCCGGACACCAGCACAGCCACGCGTCACCGGATCCGGCGGGGATCCGCAGGGAGGGGAGCCATGTCGTCGTCCTGGTCTGCTTCGGAGCACCGGCCGACCGAGGAGCGGGCACAGCCCGTCGTCGGGACACCGGCCTCCGCCGCTGTCTTCCTCGTCCTCACCGTCGAACCCGGCGGCGAACCCGTGGCCAGGGACCTGCTCGCCGGGCTCGCCGGACTGGTCAGGTCGATCGGCTTCGGGCACCCCGACGGACAGCTGTCGTGCGTCGCGGGCATCGGCGCCGACGGCTGGGACCGGATCTGCGCAGGCGGCGAACGCCCCGCCGCCCTGCACCCGTTCCGGCCCCTCGACGGCCCCCGGCACCGGGCCGTCGCCACCCCGGGCGACCTCCTGTTCCACCTCCGCGCCACCCGCCCCGACCTGTGCTTCGCGCTCGCCACGGAGATCGTGAAGCGGCTGCGCGGGGTCGCCGTCCTCCAGGACGAGGTGCACGCGTTCTCCTACTTCGACGCCCGCAACCTCCTCGGCTTCGTGGACGGCACGGAGAACCCGGTCGGCCGGACCGCCGCCGAGACCGCGCTCGTCGGCGCCGAGGACCCGGCGTTCGCGGGCGGGTCGTACGCCCTCGTCCAGAAGTACCTGCACGACGTCGAGGCGTGGGAGAAGCTCGCCACCGAGGAGCAGGAGGGCGTGATCGGGCGGACCAAGGCGACCAACATCGAGCTGGAGCGCCCCGGTTCCCACGTCGACGTCAACACGCTGACCGGGGACGACGGCGAGGAGCGGCGGATCCTGCGCGCCGCGATGCCGTTCGGGCGGCCCGGACACGGCGAGTTCGGGACGTACTTCATCGCCTACGCGGCCGATCCCGAGGTCCCGGAGACCATGCTGCGCCGGATGTTCCTCGGCACGCAGGACACCGGGCCCGATCCGATCCTGGACTTCTCCGAGGCGGTGACCGGCACGATGTTCTTCGTACCGCCGACGGACTTCCTCAGGAGACTGGCGGCGCGCTGAGGCGTGCGGTCCGGCGAGGCGGCACCTCTCTACTGTCCTGTAGAAGAGCTGTCCTGTAGAAGTATCCCGGGGTGATCACTCAACCCGCTCTCGTCCGGGGCGGGTTGACCGGGTGTGCCCTCTCGCACGCGTGACGAAGGAGCCAGGACAGCAGGATGCCGCACATGCACGACCCGGCGATCGAGGTGGCGCCGATGAACCCCGCCCGCCAGGAGCTGGCCGACCGCTGCCGCGCGGTCACCGAGTCCCGGTGGTTCGCCCTCACCGTCTTCGCGGTGATCCTCCTCAACGCGGCGCTGCTCGGCGTGGAGACCTACGCCGGTCTCGTCGCCCGCTGGCACACGGGGTTACGGTTCGCCGAACACCTCTGCCTCGCCGTCTTCACCGTCGAACTCCTCGTCCGGCTCGGCGCGCACGCCGACCGGCCCCGGGACTTCTTCAAGGACCCCTGGAACCTCTTCGACCTCGCGGTCATCCTCACGACCTTCCTCCCGGTGGTCCGCGAGAACACCACGATCCTGCGCCTGCTGCGCCTCGCGCGGGTCCTGCGCAGCGCGCGGTTCCTGCCGCAGCTGCGGGTCATGCTGGTCGCGGTGATCCGCAGCCTGCCCGGCACGCTGAGCTTCCTGCTGGTCGGGGCGCTGCTGCTGTACGTGTACGCGATGGTCGGCTGGGTCTTCTTCAGCCGCGAGGACCCGCAGCACTACGGCTCCATCGGGCGGGCCGTCCTCACGCTCTTCCTGCTGATGACGCTGGACGGCATCGGGGACGCGGTCCACAGCGGCCTGGAGATCTCCCGCTGGAGCCTCGTCTACTACGCCTCGTACGTCCTGCTGGCGTCGTTCGTGCTGGTCAATGTGTTGATCGGGGTGGTGATCACGTCGTTGGACGAGGCGCGGGAGATGGAACGCGAGGCGGTGGGGGAGACGGGACGGGAGGCGGCGCGGGAGCCCCGGGAACCCCTCGGACCGGTGTCCCCGGGCCCCGGCACGGCGGAGAACGACCTCCTGCGGGCCCGCATCAGCGCGGCCCGCCAGGCCCTGGACGACCTCGAACGGGACCTCGCGGGTGCGGGCAGACCCGGACCTTGACCTCGACTTAAGTCGAGGTTCTACCGTCCCGGGTGTCGCACCGACCACACCCAGGGGGAACCCGGCATGACCGCCCAGCACCTCACCGACACCGACCTCGCCGCGCAGCCCGTCGCGTACTGGACCGGCCTCGCCCACGAGGCGACCATCGCCCGCATCCGCGCGCACATGGCCGAACTCGGCACCTCCCAGCCGCAGTTCTGGATCCTGCGCAACCTCTCCCCGCTCGACCTCTCGCCCGACGGCCACGGCAGGACGGTCCCGGAGCTGAAGGAGGCCATGGCCACCTACCTCCGCCCCGAGGACGACCTGTCCACCGAGGCACAGACCCTCCTGGCCAAGGGCTGGATCACCCGCGACGGCGACGGCCGGCTGTGGATCACGGAGGCGGGCGAGGAGGCCCGTACGGAGGTCAAGCGGCACGCGCCCGCCGTCCGCGCGCGCCTGCACGAGGGCATCGACGACGCCGACTACGTCACGGCCGTCAAGGTGCTCCGGCGGATGATCCGCAACGCCGGTGACCCGGCAGGGGTGCTCACATCTCCTGCAACCGGGCCGTCGTCCGGGTCAGGGCGGCCGTGAAGGGATGGGCCGGGCGGGTGAGGATGTCGTCCGCCGGGCCCTCCTCGACGAGTTCGCCCGCGTCCAGGACCGCGACGCGGTGGGCGAGGGCGGCCGTGTCGAGGTCGTGGGTGATCAGGACGAGGGTCAGGTCGGGGCGGGTGCGCAGGAGCGCGGTGAGGGTGTCGAGGATCGTGCGGCGGGTCACCGGGTCCAGGGCCGAGGTGATCTCGTCGCACAGCAGGACACGGGGGCGGGCGAGCAACGCGCGGGCCAGCGCGGCGCGTTGGAGTTCGCCGCCGGACAGGGCGGCGGGGAGGCGGGCCCACAGGGACTCGGTGAGACCGAGGGTCGTCAGGGCGTCGCGGGCCTCCTCCTGTGCGGCCGGTGCGGGCAGGCCGCGCAGGCGGATCGCCGTGCGGGAGACCTGGTCCAGGATCGTGCGGTGCTCGTCGAACGCCGAGCGCGCGTCCTGGAACACGTACTGCACGGCCGCGAGTTGGGCGCGGGTCCGGTCGCGGAGGCTGCGGGGGAGAGGGGTGCCGTCGAGGGTGACCTCACCGTCGTAGGTGCGGTGCAGGCCGGCCAGGGCGCGGGCCAGGGTCGTCTTGCCGCTGCCCGAACGGCCCACCACGGCAAGGCATTCGCCCTGATGCAGGGTGAGGCGGGGGATGTGGACGACCGGGGTGCGGCGGTGACGGGCCGTCACGTTCTCGATGTGCAGCACCTGTTCGCCGGGGGTCGTGTCCGGTGCCGTGAACGGGCGTGCCGCGTCGAAGAGTTCGCGGGTCCACGGGTGCTGCGGGGTGAGGCGGAGGCGGTCCACGGGGCCCGACTCGACGACGCGGCCCGCGCGCATGACGTGGACCTCGTCGGCGAGGGCCCGGACGACGTCCAGGTCGTGGCTGAGGAGGACCACCGCGATGCCGCGCGCGGCCAGCGCGGAGAGCTCCTCCACCACCCGGCTCTTCGTCAACGCGTCCTGCCCGGTGGTCGGTTCGTCCGCCACGACGACCTGGGCACCGAGCAGGAGGGCCTGCGCGAGGGTGACGCGCTGCTGCTGGCCGCCGGAGAGCTGGTGGGGGAAGCGGCGCAGCAGGGGTTCGGGGACCTGGGCGTCGGCGAGTGCGCCCGCCAGCAGTCCCCGGCGCTCCGTGCGGGGCCGGGTGCGGGCGATGTCCGTCAGCAGCGCCGAGACCCGGCGGGCGGGGTTGAGGACGGCGGCCGGATGCTGCGGCACGTACCCGACCCGCTCGGCGGCCCGCGCCTCGCCGGTCACGACGGCACCGGCCGGGAACTCCCCGAGCAGTGCGAGCCCCGTCGTGGTCTTGCCGCTCCCCGACGCACCCACCAGCGCGGTGACGCGCCCGGCAGCCACCCGGAGACTGACCCCGTCGACGATGGCCCGGCCGCCGATCTCGACGCGGAGATCACGGAGTTCGGCGACGACGTGCCCGGCGGGGCCGTCTCCGGCTGGGACGCGTGGGGGCTCGGCATCTCTCTCCGGCGTACGCCGGGCCCCGCCGCCTCCGGCCGCACCGCGCGCGAGCCCGCCACCTCCGTCGGGGACCTGCCCAGCCTTGCTACGCCCGCTGAGGGGACGTCCGGCTCCGCCGCCGTCGGCAGCGTGGAAGATTCCGCCGTCTACGCCGGGAACGCGCCCGAGCCCAGCACCTCCGCCCGGACCCCGCGAGGCCCCGCCGCCCGCGTCCGGAATCCGAGCCGCCCCACCGTCCCCGTCCGCAACAGCCCCGCCGCTCCCACCCGCACCACTCATGAGACCGTTGTCCCCTTCTTACGGCCCAACGCCGCGTCGAACAGCAGATTCGTCCCCGTCGTCAGCGCCACGATCAGCAGCGCCGGTACCACCACCGCCCACGGCTGCACGAACAGCCCCGTCCGGTTCCGGTCGACCATCACCGCCCAGTCCGCCGCGTCCGGCTCGACCCCGACGCCGAGGAACGCGGCGGTGGCCACCAGGTACAGCACCCCGGTGAGCCGGGTCCCCGCGTCGGCGGCCAGCGTCCGTACGCCTGAGCGTGCGACGGTTCCGACGGCGATCCGCCACCACCCCTCGCCCTGCATCCGCAGCGCCTCGACGGCCGGGCGCGACGCGGCCTCCCCGGCGGCGGCCCGGACGATGCGTGCGGCGTCCGGCACGTTCACCGCCGCCACCAGCAGCGCGAGCCCGACCGGCCCCGGCGAGAACACGGCCGCGACGAGCAGGATCAGCAACAGCGAAGGCACCGCGAGGAGTACGTCCAGCGGACGCATCAACACCTCCTCCAGCCACCGCCGATGCGTCAGCGCACAGCACAACCCGACGGGCAGCGCGACGAGATAGGCCAGCGCGGTCGCCGCGAGCGCCGTCACGACCACCGGCCGCCCGCCGTGCAGGATCTGCTGGACGACGTCCCGCCCCACGAAGTCGGTGCCCAGCCAGTGACCGCCCCCCAGCGTGAACGAGGTTCCCCGGGGCCCGGGTTCACCCGCGAACACCGGCCCGAGCAGCGCCAGCAGCAGCGGCACCGCGACGACCACCACGCCCAGGACGAACCGCCGCCGCCCCCCGAAGCCGAACCGCCCCCCGAAGCCGAACCGGCGCCCCGCAAGGCCGAACCGCCCCTTCACGCGGCCACCTCCGCCCGAGGTGCGAACCGATGCGCCACCAGATCAGCCCCCAGATTCAGTACGACCGTCAGCACCCCGAACACCACCGCGAGCCCCTGCACGACCGGCACGTCCCGCTCGGACACGGCGTTCAGCAGCACCGTCCCCAGCCCCGGAATCACGAACAACGCCTCCACGACGATCACCCCGCACAGCAACCAGTCGACGGTGCGCGCCAGTTGCTGCACGGCCGGCGCGAGCGCGTTGGGCAGCGCGTGCAGATACCGCACCCGCGCCTCCGGCACCCCGTACCGCCGGGCCTGCGCCACGTACGGCGAGGCCAGCGCCTCGACCATCCCGGCCCGCACGAGCCGCGACAGCGAACACACCGGCCGGGCCAGCAGAACGAGCACCGGCAGCACCAGCACGGCGGGATGCGCGAGGAGTTCGGTCCCGTACCCGACAGCGGTCGGCGGCAGCCAGTCGAGGCGCAGCGCGAACACCGTCACGAGAAGCACCCCGAGCGCGAACTCCGGTACGGCGTACACCCCGAGGGTCACCGCGCTGGCCAACCGGTCGATCCAGCCGCCTTCGTGACGGGCCATCAGCACCCCCAGCCCGAACCCGGCCGGGATCAGCAGCAGCAATGTCAGCGAGGCGAGCAGCAGCGTCGGACCGAAGCCCTCGGAGAGGTACAGGGAGACCGGCCGCCCGGAGACCAGGGACGTGCCCAGATCCCCGTGCAGCAGACCGCCCGCCCAGGTCAGCAGCCGTTCCCCGGCGGGCTGGTCGAGGTGCATCGCCTCCCGGATCGCGGCGATCCGCGCCGGATCGGGCTGATCGCCCGCGAGGGCGACCGCCGCGTCGCCCGGCAGCGCCTCGGCGAGCGCGAAGACCAGCAGCACCACGGCCACGGTCTGCGCGACGCCGAGCAGCAGCCGCCGGACGACGAACGAGCCGAGAAAACTCACGCGAGCCACACCTTGTCGAACCGCGCCCAGCCCAGCGTGTTGGCGGGAGCCGCCTTCTCGACTCCCTTGACCTGGCGGCCCGTTCCGATGATCCAGTCCGCGAACCCCCACACCAGGAACCCGCCCTCGGTGTACAGCCGCCGCTGCATCCGCCCGTACACGGCGGCCCGCTGGGTCGCGTCGGGCGTCGACTGCGCCTGCTGGTACAGCGCGTCGAAGTCCTTGTGCCGCCAGTGCGTCGCGTTGGTGGTCGAGTCCGTCAGCAGCCGCTGCGAGATGTGCGCCTCGATCGGCATCGCGCCCGAGCGGTAGCAGGCGAGGACACCGGAGTCGAGGATGTCGCTCCAGTACGAGTCCTTGCTGCCGACCCGCACCTCGACCGTGACCCCGGCTTTCTTCGCCTGGTCGCGGAAGATCCCGGCGGCCTCCGTGAACCCGGCGGCGACCTCCGAGGTGTCCAGCGTGACCTTGAGGTCCGAGGCGCCGGCCGCCTTCAGCAGCGCCCGCGCCTTCGCCAGGTCCTGGGCGCGCTGCGGGAGGTCGGCCGCGTAGTACTCGTACCCCTTGCCGAACAGGTCGTTGCCGACGACGCCCGCGCCCGACAGCGCGCCGTCCACGAGTTCCTGCCGGTCGGCGATGAGGAAGAACGCCTGCCGTACGCGCGGGTCGTCGAACGGCGGCCGGTCGGTCTTCATCGCGAACGCCTGCATGGCGCTGCCGCGCAGCCGCACGATCTCGATCTGCCCGCGTCCCTCGTGGGCGCGGGCGGTCGTCGGGTTCAGCTCGTGCGCGTACTCGATCTGGCCGCCCAACAGGGCGTTGACGCGCGCCGATTCCTCGTTCGCGACGACGAACTCCAGCTCGTCGAGGTGCGGGGCGCCCTCCCAGTAGGCGTCGTTGCGGCGGAAGACCGCCGAGCGGCCCGGCGCGAACGACACGAACCTGAACGGGCCGGAGCCGACCGGCTTCTTGCCGAAGTCGGAGTCGGCCGCCTTGTCGGGCACGATGTACGCGCCGAACGCGGCCAGCACGTTGGGGAATTCGGCGGTCGGCCGCTTCAGCACGAACTCGATCGTCCGCGTCCCCGTGGCCCGGCTCGCCTTGAGGTCGATGGGCTCCAGGGACGCCTTGGCGCGGAACGCCTTCGCCGGGTCGGCGATCCGGCGGTAGCTGTAGAGCACGTCCTGCGCGGTGACGGGCCTCCCGTCGTGGAACTCGGCCTCGCGCAGGGTCACTTGCCACCGGTCGAGGGTCTTGTTCGGCTCCCACTTCGCCGCGAGCCGGGGTACGGCCGCGAGGTTCGGGCCGTAGTCGGCGAGCTTGTCGTACTGCGCCTTGGCGCGGGCGACGTCGCCGAAGAGGTTCGCGAGGTGCGGGTCGAGGTTCTCGCTCGCGCCGCCGCCCGCGAAGGCGGCCCGCAGCCGGCCACCGCGCCTTGGCGTGTCACCACCGGACGCGCCGCCCCCGTCGCCGGAGTCACCGCACCCGCTCACCGCCAGCGCACCCAGCGAAGCCGCCCCCGCCGCCAGAAAACCCCGGCGACCCAAAGAAAAACGCATCGGACATCCTCAAGAAGTAGTGAGTCGAGCAATCACATGCAGCCGGTCGGCATCCGCCGCAGACCCCGGCAACAGCCCCTCCCGCCACGGAGGTTCGGTACGCGGACCGGGTCCGTCGTGCAGTTCCAGCACCTCGAACCCGTGCGAGGCCAGCCGGTGCCGCAGTTCCAGCGGGAACAACAGCCGCCACGCCGACCGCTGTTCGACCGGACCGTCCTCGGTCTCCCAGACCCGCGTCCGGCGCAGCAGCTGAGCCGTGCGGTCCACGGTGAGCGTGGTCGTCGACCGGTACGAAACCCCCTGCCAGACGAAGGAGTTCACGCCCGGCGTGTCCAACAGGTCCGTCCGGCCCAGGAAGTACGCCCCGTTGCGCATCTCCGCGACCAGCAGCCCACCGGGCGCGAGCGCCCGCCGCACCGACCGCAGACAGGCGTCGAGCTGGTCGTCGGTGTGGCAGTACAGCAGCGCGCTGTCCAGGCACAGCACGGCGTCGAACTCGCCTGCGCCCAGGTCGAATCCGTGCAGGTCGGCCGTGACGTAGGTGGGCCCGGGATGGACGGATCGCGCATGCGCGAGCATCGCCTCCGACAGGTCGGCCCCGGTGACGGTACGGCCGGTGCCGTGCAGGTACGCGGCGTCGCGCCCGGTGCCGCAGCCCAGGTCGAGGACGCGCGCGCCCGCGTCGTACCGGCGCAGGCAGTCCTCGGCCCAGCGCCCGGCGAGCCGTTCGGCGTCGGGGAAGCGGGCCTCGTACAGGGCGGGGTTGTCCGTGAGGAGGTTGGACATGGTTCACACCCCCGTCGCGGCGACCGCGCGCGCCTCGGACGGCAGTGAGCCCAGCCGGTGCAGCCAGGCCACCCCGGCCGCCGACAGCAGCCCGAACGCCGCGCAGCACACCCACGGCAGCCAGGCCGCGTCGCCGCGCTCCCCGGTGTCCATCGCCCACCCGACGACCGCGTTGCCGACGGCCGCCGCGATACCGGAGACGACGTAGAAGATCCCGAAGTACGTGCCGGTCAGCTCGGGCCTGCCGAACCGGGGGATGAGCTCCATGACGAACGGCTGGGCGACCATCACGCCGAGGTACAGCAGCAGTGTCCCGGCGAGAACGGGCAGCACCCGCAGGGCGGTCGGTCCGTCGGAGACCCCGGCGACGACGGCGGGCGGCAGGAAGCCGGCGGCCATCACGCCGAGCCCGACGGCGATCCACCGCGCCCTGTTCCCGCGCTCCTTGAGGGCGGCGGTGATCCGCAGTTGCAGCGCGAGGTTGGCGAGGGTGCCGACGAGGAAGACGATCCCGGCGGCCCCGTCCCAGCCGGTGGCCCGGCGAGCGCCGTCGGGCAGCAGCAGGTAGAGCTGGTTCTCCAGGGTGAACATGCCGACCATCGCCAACGCGAAGGCCAGGAAGGCGCGTTGGCCCAGCACCTCGCGCCAGTCCCCGAGGACGGTGCCCTTGCTCGGCGCGACCTCGCGGGCGGGCAGCACGAGCGCCTGGGCGATGGTCAGGGCCGCGAAGATCGCGGCGGCCGTCAGCGCCGACGTACGGAAGTCCACCAGCAGCAGCGCGCTCCCCAGCAGCGGCCCGACCAGCGCTCCGGCCGTCGCGAACACGTTGAACAGCGCGAACGCCTCCGCCTTGCGCTCCCCCGACTCCTGCGAGACGTACGCCCGCACGGCCGGGTTGAACAGTGCCCCCGCGAACCCGCTCAGCACCGACGCGGCCAGCAGCACCGGCAGGCTGTCCCCGAGCGCGAACAGCGCGAACCCGACGGTCCGCAGCGCGCACCCGGCGATGATGACCCCGCGCGCCCCGAGCCGGTCGGACGCGGACCCGCCGATGATGAACAGCCCCTGCTGGCTGAGGTTGCGCACCCCGAGGACGACCCCGACGACGGCGGCCGACAGCCCCAGGTTCTCCCCGAGGTGCGTCGCGAGATAGGGGATCAGCAGATAGAAACCGGTGTTGACGCCGAACTGGTTGACCAGCAACAGCTGTACGGCGAGCGGGAACTGCCGCATCTCACGCCACGTGCGCACGCGACACACCCCCGAACCGCACCCCGAGCCCGGGCAGCCCGCTCGTGCGCACGTACCCGTCGTCGCCCCCGATCCCCGACCAGGGATCGCGGGCCAGCAGCAGATGCCCGTCCAGGTCCACCCAGCGTGCCCGGTCGGCGAGATGCACGGCGGGCGCGATCCCCAGACTGCTCGCGGTCAGGCACCCCAGCATCAGCGCGGTCCCGCTGCCCTCGATCAACTCCGCGATCCGCAGGGCGTTGTGGACGCCGCCGCACTTGGCGAGCTTGACGTTGACGCCCTGGACGCGCCCGGCGAGGCGCCGGACGTCCTCGATGCGTACGGCGTCCTCGTCGGCGATCACCGGCAGCGGCGATTCAGCGGCAAGCGCCGCGAGCCCCTCGGGGTCGCCGGGCGCCACCGGCTGTTCCACGGCTTCGACGCCGAGTTCGGCGAACCGGGGGAGCAGGTGACGCGCCTCCGCCACGCTCCAGGCCCCGTTGGGATCGAGCAGGAGCCGCGCCTCGGGCGCCGCGTCGCGGATCACCCGGACGCGCTCCACGGCCTCATCGGCCGCCCCGGCCTTGATCTTGATGACTCGGAAACCGCAGGCCGCGAGCTTGCGGGCCTCGGCGGCGGCCTTCGCGAGCGAGGTGATGCCGATGGTCCGCGCGGTCGCGGCGACCGGCGCCGCGGGGGAGCCCAGCAGGGCGTGCACCGGCTTCCCGGCCCGCTTGCCGACGAGGTCCAGCAGCGCCGACTCGACGGCCGCCGTGACCGCCGGCGGCGTGTCGGGGCCGGTCAACTCGCCGTCGTACAGGGCTGTTTCGGGGTCCGGGTAGCGGGTCAGGTCCACGGCCGACAGGTGCCGGGTCAGGGTCTCGGCGTCCAGGTCGTAGTACACGCTGCTGACGGCCTCGCCGTGGCCGCGGGTGCCGTCGGGGTCCTCGATCGTGAGCCAGACGGCGTCGCGGGCGGACATGGTGGAGCGGGAGATGCGCAGCGGCTCGGCGAGGTCGAGGCGTACGGTGCGCAGGGTGGCCTTCACGGGGTCCTTTCCTGGGAGTTCAGCGGATCGGTGACGCGGGTGCAGCGGGCCCAGCCGGTGGCCTCGGCGGCGCTGGGGTGCGGGATCTCGACCGGGCGGGTGGCCGCCGTGGCGGGGGCCAGGCCGTGGGCGGTGGCGAAGTCGTCGTCGAAGACGGAGTCCAGGTAGCGGTGGGGGCCGTCGGGGAAGACGGTCGCGACGACCGCGCCCGGGTGGACGCGGGCCGCCCAGGCGGCGACGCGCGCGACCGCGCCCGTGCTCCAGCCGCCGCTCACGAAGCTCTCCCGGGCCAGCCTGCGGCAGGCGTCCACGGCCTCGGCGGGGCCGATCCAGTGGACCTCGTCGAACGCGTCGTAGGCGACGTTGCGCGGGTGGATGCTGCTGCCGAGGCCGCGCATCAGCCGGGGCCTGGCGGGCTGCCCGAAGATCGTGGAACCCGTCGAGTCCACGCCGATCAGGCGCAGCCGGGGCCAGTGGCGGCGCAGCGGCCCGATGACCCCGGCGCTGTGCCCGCCCGTGCCGACGCTGCACACCAGGATGTCCAGGTGGTCGAGCTGCACGGCGAGTTCGGCGGCCAGGGAGGCGTAACCGGCCGTGTTGTCGGGGTTGTTGTACTGGTCGGGCCAGTACGCGCCCGGCAGGGCGGCCAACAGCTCGCGCAGCCGGGCCAGTCGGGCCGCCTGCCAGCCGCCGACCGGCGCCGGACGCTCCACGAGGTCGAGGCGGACGCCGTACGCGCGCAGCAACTGCCGCATGGACGGCTCCAGTTCGCGGTCCCCGACGAGGACCACCGGATGCCCGAGCGCCTGCCCGGCGAACGCGAGCCCGATGCCGAGCGTGCCCGAGGTGGACTCGACGACCGGTGCGCCGGGCCGGAGTTCACCCCGCTCCCGGGCGCCGAGCAGCATCGACACGGCCGCCCGCGCCTTCATCCCGCCGGCGCCGAGCCCCTCCAGCTTGGCCCAGAACCCGGGCTGCGGTCCGGGCAGTCCCGCGGTGATCCGCGCGATGGGGGTGCGGCCGAGGAGGCCGAGCAACTCCGGGCGGGCTACGGCGCGTTCGGCCGCGGTCGTGGTCATCGCACGCCTCCGGCACGGTAGCGGTGGACGGTCCCGGGACCGCCGTCCAGCCAGAAGAACGGGTACGGCTCCGCGCACACCGCGCTCACCCCGTGCCCGAGGAAGTGCGGCAGGACCGCGCTGCCGGTCTGGGCGAACAGGACGAGCGGACGCCCGCCGGCCCGCTCCCGCAGCGCGTCGAACGTGCCGTTGCCCAGCGTCATCCCGGACACCAGCAGCGCGTCGCACCCGTCCAGGGCCGCGAGGGCGTCGACGGCGACCGGCTCGCCCCACTCCGTCGTACCGCCCTTCAGATCGCACGCCACATACCGCAGGCCGCGTGAACGCAGCGCCTCCAGCAGGGAGTTGACGACCCCGACGACCAGGACCGTCGACCCTTCGGGCACGTCGAGCAGTTCGACGACGGCCTGTGCGCGCACCCGGGACTTCTCCAGGGACGTCCCGGCGGGCAGCGCGACCGGCTCGCCGCCGTGCGGGACGGCGTGCATGAGGTAGGCGTCCAGTGCGGCGACGCGCACCGGGAGCAGGGGGTGCTGGAGGAGCTGGGCGACGTCTGCGCCGACACAGTCGTCCAGCGCCTCCTCGGGGAGCGCGCCCGGTTCGACCGCGCAGGACCCGACGGCCTCGCCGATGCGCAGGCTCAGCACCTCGTTGCGGTAGCCGGTGCCGCGCCCGTCGTGCCGTACGGCCTGCTGGGTGCGGAAGGCGACGGCGACGCGTACGCCTGCCGGGTCGGGGCCGAGGCGGCCGTCGAGGGCCTGGCGCAGGAGGGTGTCGAAGGAGGTCTTGGTCAGGGCGGTCACCGGATCACCAGCCCGGCGCGGAGAGTGGCGAGCGCCGACTCGACGCGGTCGCGGGCGCCGGGGCCGTGCGGGTCGCCCGCCATGACGTGGCCGAGGTACTCGTTGTTGCTGCCGGCCGCCTTCACCTGCCGTCCCGGCTCGGCGAGCTGGACCTCCAGGAGGTCGCCGGGGAGGCCGCCGCCGTCCAGGGCTTCGAGGGTGCCGGAGGTCTCGGGGACGACGAAGCCGATCGCGGCGCTGGCCAGGCCGGTGTCCTTGCGGGCCAGGTCGGGGGCGAGGCCGAGGGCGACGTCCACGAACGCGGCGGCCAGGTCGATCCCGGTGACGTGGCGGACCAGTTCGGTGATGCGGTTGCCCGCCGGACGCGGGTTGACCTCGACGATCCGGGGGCCCGAGGAGGTCAGCTTGACCTCCGTGTGCGCGACGACGCCGTCCACCAGGCCCAGCGCCTTCAGGGCGGCCAGCGCGGTGTGCTCGGCGGCCTCGGTGTCCGCCGGGGAGAGGGCGGCCGGGAACATGTGGCCCGTCTCGATGAACGCCGGCTGTCCGCCGATGCTCTTGTCGGTCACGCCGATCACGTGGACCGTCCCCGCGTGCGACACCGTCTCCACGCTCACCTCGGGGCCGTCCAGCAGCTCTTCGAGGAGGACGGCCGGATCGCGGCGCTGGCCGCGGGCGTTGACCGGGAATGCCGACAACGCGCGGAAGGCGTCCGCGAGTTGGGCCTCGTCGTCGACGCGCCGGACGAACATCCCGGCGCACAGGTCGACCGGCTTCACGACCAGCGGGTAGCCGATCTCCCGCGCCGCGTCCGCGAGTTCGGCCCACTCGGTGCGGACGGCGAAACGCGGGCCGGGAACGCCGGCCTCGGTGAGGACGCGGCGGGTGGCGTCCTTGCGGCACGCGTTCTCCACGGCCTGCGCGCCCGGGCCCGGGAGGTCCAGGCGGGCGGCGATGCGGGCGACCGTCGGGAGGTAGTAGTCGCAGGACGTGACGACGCCGTCGAAGCCGAACACGCCGTGCAGGCCGGCCACCCGGGGCAGCAGGGTGTCCGTGTCGTTCGTGTCGGCGGTGACGACGTTGCTCGCTCCGAGCAGCGGGTGTGCCGTGCCCTCGGGCGCCGAGCGCAGGTAGTGGTGCAGATCGCGGGTGAGGAAGGTGAACGTGTGCCCGCTCTCGCGGATCGCTCTCGGCAGCAGTCTGCTCATCGAACCGACCCAGCTCTCGACCACCAGCAGATGAGCCACGACTCCCCTTTCAGGGACAGGAGTTGAGTTCTCGGCGCAGGCCGGAGCGCGCCTTCGGGGAAGGCGGTCCGGTTGTGACGTGGACACGTTATCGATAATCATTTTCATTGTCACCAGGTTCACCGATGGTTCTCCGGTGGCTCTCCCATGGCTCTCCGATGGTCATCCGAAGGGATTCCCTTGACCTTCCTGCCGCGCTGCGCCGCACTGCTCGCCGCCACCGCGCTCCTGCACCTGCCGCTCTCGCCCGCGTCCGCCGCCGAACCCCTGCGCTTCGGCCCCTGCCCCGACTCCGTCCCCGTGCCGCCCGCGCCCGACCGCGTCGAGTGCGGACACCTGAGCGTGCCCCTCGACCACCGCCGCCCCGACGGTCCCCATATCGACATCGCCGTCTCCCGCGTCCCCGCCTCGGGCTCACCCGCCGAACGCCGGGGCGTCCTGCTCGTCAACCCCGGCGGCCCCGGCGGCTCCGGGCTGCCGTACGCCGTCACCAAACGGGCCAAGCTCCCCGAGAGCGTCCGCCGCGCCTACGACGTGATCGGCTTCGACCCGCGCGGCGTGGGCGACAGCGCGCCCGCCGACTGCGGCGACATGGGCGGCCTGTTCGACACCCCGGCCCCCGACCCCGAAGGCCGCGCCTACCTGGCGTCCCTGAAGGCCCTCGCCGACGACTGCGCCGGCAACGCCCTGCCGTACCTCTCCACCGAGGAGACCGCGCACGACATGGACGCGATCCGCTCCGCGCTCGGCGAGCCGGTGACGAACTTCCTCGGCGTCTCCTACGGGAGCTACCTGGGCGCCGCCTACACCGCGCTGTTCCCCGCGCGGACCGGGCGGATGGTGCTGGACAGCGTGGTCGGCCCGTGGGACTGGCACGACTTCGACGTGCGCCAGGCGCGGGCGCTGCTGCGGCAGCGGGAGACGTTCTTCGGGTGGGCCGCGGCGCACGACGATCGGTTCGGACTGGGCGACACGGCGGGCGCGGTCCGCCGGGCGTATCTGCGGGCGCGGGGAGGGTTCGAGGAGTACGGCCCCGCCTCCTTCGACCGCGTCGTCTACCGCGCCCTCGGCCGCACCGAGCGCTGGGCCCCCCTCGCCGACGGCCTGCGCGCCTACCTCCGCGACGGCTCCACCGGCGGTCTGCGCCTCCCCGCCCCCTTCGACAGCCCCGCCTCACGCACCTACGAAGCCGCCAACCGGATCGTGAAGTGCGCCGACGGCCCCGCCCCCACCCCCGCGCGGATCCTCGCCGACCGGCACCACCTGCACCGCCTCGCCCCCGCCCCCGTCCTCACCGGCCTGGAAGCGGCGGCCTGCGCGTACTGGCACCACCGCCCCGCCCACCGCACACCGCTCGGCAGCCCCGACGCCCCGCCCCTGCTGCTCGTCGCCTCCGCGCACGACCCCGTCACCCCCGCTGAGGGCGCCCACGCCCTGCGCCGCCTCCTGCCGGGCTCGCGGATCGTCACCCTCGACGACGACTACTCGCACGGCGTGTTCGCGAGCCGGGGCAACGCGTGCGTCGACGAGGCGGTGGCCGCGTACCTCCTGGACGGCGACGTACCCCCGGCGGACGTCCGGTGCGCCGGGCCGGGGCTGCCCGCCGTGAGCTGACGGCTGAGGGTTGACACCCATTTTACGTAGCGGTAAGTGGCACTGAATTGACGGAAGTTGTGAAAGTGAATCATCATTCAACCAACCTCACCGCGCGCGCAGCAGCGGTCGAGGCGTTGCGAGAGACCTTCTACGCCTGTCCGCCTCGACGCCTGTCCGCGGACGCCTCCGCCCGCGTCGAGCCCTCGCATCGAGAACCACCTCCCACACGAACGACTGCACAGAGGCTCACTTTGTCCCGTACGCAGTACTCAAGAAGCCTGGCGCTGCTCGCAGCGACCGCCTTCGCAGCCTCCGCCGCGCCCCTCCTCGCGGCCACCGAGGCGAGCGCCACGACCGGCGCCGGCTGCTCCTCGGCCACCATCCAGTACCGCCTCGAAGGCGGCGACTGGACCTCCACCGGCGGCTTCCGCACCTGGAACTCCGGCCTCGACAAGGTCGAGGTCCGGCTCGCGCCCGGCCAGCAGGTCGGCGCGGACTGCAAGTACCCCGTCTCGCTCGCCGAGTACACGACGGAAGGCCCGAGCTGGGCCACCTCCGGCAAGCAGACCCTCGTCGAGAAGGCCACCGTCTACCTCGGCAAGGACGACGTCGCCGGCCAGGACGGATCCGGCCGCACCTGGCAGAAGCTGAGCGTGAAGACGCCGGACTGCTACGGCCAGATCGACCTCTACGGCGACGACGTCACCTACGACGGCGGCACCGGCGAGGGCCACGGCCCCGCGCCCTACCAGCCCGGGAACGTCGTCACGCCGAACCACCTGATAGCCGCGTGGAACGGCGGCGACAAGGAGTGCGCGCCGTCGACGCCGCCGTCGCAGCCGAGCACCCCGCCCAGCACGCCCCCGGCCGGCGAGACCACCCCGCCGCCCGCCCCGGAGACGACGCCGCCCGCCGCGCCGCCGACCACGCCGGTCTCCGAGACCCCGCCGACCACGCCGGACGTGCCGCCGCTGGCCTCGACGCCGCCGGCCACCCCGACGCCCACGCCGTCGCCGAGCGAGTCGACGCCGCCGCTGGCCGAGACCGGGTCGAGCACGCCGGTCGGGCCGATCGCGGGCGGTGCCGCCGCGGTCGTCGCGATCGGGGCGGGCGCGGTGTTCTTCGCGAACCGGTCGCGGAAGAAGGGCGCGGCCGAGTAGGCGCGTGAGGTGAAGCGAGGGGCCTCTCCGGCCGGTCCGCGGAGAGGCCCCCTTCTCTTGAATGAGTAAATCCGATCCTCTGTTGACTTTCGGTTCTGTGAGCCAGAGGATTCCGGGGGTGACCCCTCTTGCGAGCCCCGCTCTCCCCGCCGCCCTCGACGAGGCCGCCCACCGCTGCCTCGTCGCCGGATTCGCCGGTACGACCACCGTGCCCGACGACCTCAAGAAACTGATCGAGCGCGGGCTCGGCGGGGTCATCCTGTTCACCCGCAACATCCGGGACGCCGACCAGGTGCGCGCGCTGACCTCCGCGCTGCGCGCGCTGCGGGGCGATCTGCTGATCGGCATCGACAACGAAGGCGGGGGAATCGGGCACCTCGTCACCGCCGGGGCGCCCGAGGTGCCCGGGAACTACGCCCTCGGCGTCGTCGACGACCCCTCCTTGACCGCCGACTGCGCCGACGCCCTCGCCGCGCACCTCGCGAGCCTCGGGATCAGCGCCTCGTACGCACCCGTCGCCGACCTCCAGCATCGCGGGGAGAACCCCATCGTCCGTACGCGGGCCTTCGGCGGCGACCCCGAGCTGGTCTCCCGGCACCTGCGGGCCTGGATCTCGGCGACCGGGGCCCGGGGGGTGGCCTCCTGCGCGAAGCACTTCCCCGGGCACGGAGGAACCGTCACCGACAGCCACTACGAACTCGCCGTCGATCCCCGGGCGTACGAAGAGCTGGACCTCGCGCCGTTCAGGGCCGCCATCGAGGCGGGGGTGCCGATGCTGATGAGCGCGCATGTCGTGTTCCCCGCGCTGGACGCCGCGCTGCCCGCGACGCTCAGCCCGTACGTGCTCGGGGAGTTGCTGCGGGGAGAGCTCGGGTTCGAGGGGGTGCTGGTCAGCGACGCGCTGGAGATGAAGGCCATCGCCGACCGGTACGGGGAGGCCGCGGGGGCCCGGCTGGCTCTGGCGGCCGGGGCCGATCAAGTCATCGTGGCCGTACCCGAGTTGGCCACGACCCTCGCCTGCCGGGACGCCGTACTGGGGGCGCTGGCCGACGGGTCGTTGAGCGAAGAGCGGGTGTACGAGGCCGCGTCGCGCGTGCGGGGGCTTGTCTCGCGGTACGGGGTGCCTGTTGCGCCGGGGGAGATCGCCACCTGGGACGCGGGGCTGGTGGCCGCTCGACGGGCCGTCCAGAAGGGGGAGTCGGTGTCCCCGGTCGAGGGCGCGTACGTCGTGGATCTGTTTCCTCGGCCGCATCCCGCTCTGAACTGGGGCGGGGAGAGCCTGGTGAGCGCGGTGCGGGAGGCCGATCCGACCGCCGACGGGGTGGCTGTCGCCGGGGAACCGGAGGACGGGGAAGCGGTGGTGGCCGAGGTGCTGAAGGCCGCCGAGGGGCGGGCGTTGGTGGTGGGGACTTGTGACGCGGAGCTGTATCCCTGGCAGGAGTGGGTGCGGGGGGCTCTGCTGGCCGCTCGGCCGGACGCGGTGTCGGTCGCTACCGGGTTGCCCGGGGCGGGGGACGAGGGGGCTGTGCTGTCCTATGGGCGGGGGAGGGTCAATCTCCGGGCGCTGGCGGAGGTTGTGGTGGGGCGCGGCGGGGTGCGGTAGGGGTGCGGGGTGCGCGCCCCTGGCGGTAGGAGGGCGCGCTCCTGGCGGTAGGAGTGCGCGCCCCCAAAAGGCAACCACTCACTCCGGGTTGATCAGCTCCGTCACTCCCCTTGCCGCCAAGTAGGCCGCGTCACCCGCGTGTTCGGCCAGGACCACTGCCGGGCGGGCGCCATCCGCCCGCAGGGTCATCCACGCTTCGAAGAAGGCGCCCCCCGGACCCGACGTCGAGCGCGTCGACGGGGTGCAGTCCAGGACCAGGGCCGTTTCTCGCGGCGACGGGGTCAGGGGCAGCGTGCGGACTTCGGTGATCGTCTCCTCGATCGCCTCCGCGATCGGCTTCGGCTTGCCCTTCGAGTCGAACAGGCCCAGCGTGTACTCGAGTTCGGGGTAGTCCGCCAGGCCGCGGTCCACGTCGTGGGAGCACCACCACGTCACGCCCCAGAGGTTCGCGCAGCTCGCCGCGTTGAGGAGGGTCTCGCGGGCGAAGAGCGGGGCGTCCGGGGCGGGGATGTGGGGTTCGGGGGCGCCGGTCTCCTGGACCCAGACCTCGCGGGCGGGGTCCGTCGCGTACGCCTTGGCCAGTTCCGTGCCGTACTCCGCCAGGTGGTGGACCTGGGGGGAGCGTGGGCCGTAGCGGCGGGCGCAGTCGCCGGAGAAGACCCAGGGGTGGACCGTCGTCAGGTCGCCCTTGCGGGCCGACGCCTCCGGGGTGAACGGGTGGTCGTCGCCGTACCAGGCCGCGTCGTACGCCGAGTGCGTGACCAGGCCGGCGGCGCCCAGGCCCTCGCGGGACGCCGTGAGCAGGGTGTCGAGGTAGTGGTCCACCTCGGTCGCGGTGACCGGGTTGTGCTCGACCAGGTTGTTCAGCTCGTTGCCGAGCTGGAGGCCGATGAGGTTGGGGCGGCCGGCCAGGGCGCTGCCGAGGGTGCGCAGGAGGTTCGCCTGGGCCTCGATCGCCTCCGGGTCGGTGAAGACGTTGCAGTGGTGCCAGCTGCGGGTCCACTCCGGGTAGAAGTCGAAGCTCGACAGGTGGCCCTGTACGCCGTCCACCATGACGTCGAGGTCCACCTCCGCCGCGAGGTCCACCAGGCGGACCAGCTGGTCCACCGCCGCCGGGCGGATGTACGTGCGGTTCGGCTGGAGCAGGGGCCACAGGTGGAAGACGCGGACGTGGTCCAGGCCCAGCGCGGCGATCTGGGCGAGGTCCTCGCGGGCGTTCTGCGCGTCGAAGTCGTGCCAGGCGTGGAACCAGCCCCGGCGTGGGGTGTAGTTGACGCCGAAGCGGAGTTCCGGAGCGGGCGGGGGCGTGCTGATGGCGTTCTCCTCGGGTCGCGGATCCACTTCGGACCTTGTCTGCGGCGAATGTATCAACCACCATGGGTACCGATGAATAGTGATTTGAACCAAACCTTTGTCTGTGACGGCCCCGCGTACGTCCTCGGCGTCGACGCGGGGGGCACGCGCACGCGCGCGGTCCTCGCGGACGCGGCGACCGGACGCGTCCTCGGCGAGGGCGCCTCCGGCCCCGGCAACGCGCTGACCGTGCCGGTCGAGGTGGTCACCGAGCACCTGGCGGAGGCGATCGGGGAGGCGGTACGGGGGGTCGCGCCGGGGAGGATCGTGGCGGCGGCGGGCGGGTTCGCGGGGGCGGCGAGCGTGCGGGCGGACGAGGCGGAGGGCGGAGACGCGGGGGCGGCGCGGGGGAGCGGCGAGCCCGGAAGGCCCGGCGAAGCGCCGGTGAGCGGGAAGGGCGCGGCGCGGGAATCGGGTGGGGCCGCGGATCGGCGGAGCGGGGCGATGGGGCGCGGGAACGACGAGGTGGGGGAGTCCGGCGGCGATGGCGCGGCGGGTAGGCCCGGCGGGACGGAGGGGCGCGGGAACGACGAGGTGGGGGAGTCCGGCGACGACGGCGCGGAAGGCGGGCCCGGCGGGACGGCGGCAGGCGGGAACGGCGCGGACGAGGAACCCGGTCGTCTCCGTGCCCGCGCCGCCCTCACCGCCGCGCTCGAACGCCTCGGCATCCCCCTCCCCCCGATCACCATCCACAGCGACATCGAGGCTGCGTTCGCCGGAGCACCCGGCCACCCCGCCGCCGGCCTCGCCCTGATCGCGGGCACAGGCTCGGTCGCGGCCCGCGTCCGGGACCGCGTCCTCGTGGCGACCTCCGGCGGAGACGGCTGGCTCCTCGGCGACGACGGCAGCGGCTTCTGGATCGGCCGGAGAGCGGTACGCGCGGCACTGAGAGCAGCGGACGGCCGGGGGCGCCCGACGTCCCTGGTGACGACGGTCGGCCGGGCACTCGGCGTCCCGGAGGGGGTGCTGCCGCCCTTGGCGGACCGGGAGGTGCGGTCAGGGGACGGGACGAGCGGGTCTGGTGCACAGGTCCCGGGAGTACGGGACGTCGACTTGGGCCCGGAGAGTGCTGAGGCGGGGCGGCGAGCCGGAGAGGCCGGTTCGGAGCAGGTAAGTGGACAGGGGGCGGGTGCTGCGCGAGGCGTACCGCTGGGCGGTTCCGCGAGGAGTGAGGCGGAGGGGGAGGAGCGGGCGGTGGGCCTTGGGGCAGGGGGCGGGCGGTGCGGTGTCCGCACGTCGGGTGAGGGGAGTGCCGGTGCGCAGCCGTCGCCCTGCCGCCGCGACGGTGTGGACGACGCCGCCCGGCAGCCGGCAGAAGCGCCCGCGCCGGACCCGTACCGCTGGAGTCTCGCCCAGCGAGCCGCGTACCGGGCCCACCTCCTCCCCGCCGTGATGGAACGCCGCCCCACCGACCTGGCCGCGCACGCGCCTCTGGTCACCCGGGCCGCGGGCGAGGGTGACGAGGTGGCCCGGCAGATCCTCGACGAGGCGGCTGCCGCGCTGGTGGAAACGGTGCTGGCCCTCGCGCCCGAACCGGGCGAACCGCTGGTGGTGACCGGCGGCCTCCTGGCCCCCGACGGCCCTCTCCTGGCCCCCCTCACCGAACACCTCGCCCCCCTCGGCCTCACGGTCTCCCCGGTGGTGGACGGCTCGGCCGGCGCGGTGGCGCTGGCACGGATCGCGGCGGCGCGCTGAAAGGCGTACGCCGTCCGGCGCCCCGGCCACGAAGGACAGGGCTGCCGGACGAGGTACGCGAACAGCCGAATCCGCACCGCCCTCACCCCCACCGCCCGAACCAGGCCGCACCACCGAACCGAACCACGCCGATCAACCGCACCCCCGCCCACCCGAAGGACCCCCATGCCCACCCCGCTCTACCAGGACCCCACCGCCCCCACCCCCTCCCGAGTGGCCGACCTCCTCTCCCGCATGACGCTCAAAGAGAAGGTCGGCCAGCTCAACCAGCGCATGTACGGCTGGCACGCCTACACCCGAACCCCGGCCGGTGACTTCGCCCTCACGGAAGCCCTGGACGAGGAGACCACCCGCTGGCAGGGGCTGGGTGCCCTGTACGGCCTGATGCGGGCGGACCCCTGGTCAGGGGTGACCCACGACAACGGCCCGGACGCGAGGACGAGCGCGGACCTGGCCGACATGGTGCAGCGGCATGTGCTCACGAAGAGCCGCCTGGGCATCCCCGCCCTGTTCGTCGAGGAGGTCCCGCACGGCCACATGGCCCTGGACGGCACGGTCTTCCCGGTGAACCTGGGCGTAGGGGCCACCTGGGACCCGGAGCTGTACGAACGAGCGGCGGCGCACGCGGCGGCGGAACTGAGGGCCAGGGGCGGCCACGTGGCCCTGGTGTCCGCGCTGGACATCGCACGCGACCCCCGCTGGGGCCGCACGGAGGAATGCTTCGGCGAGGACCCCCACCTGTCGGCCCGCCTCACCGAAGCCCTGGTCCACGGAGCGCAGGGCACCCGGGCCGGCCACTTCGCCGCGGACAAGGCCCCCGTGGTCCTCAAGCACTTCGCGGGCCAGGGCGCCACCACCGGCGGCAGGAACTCCGCCGAGACGGAACTGGGCCCGAGAGAGCTGCACGAGATCCACCTCCCGGCGGCACGAGCGGGCGTCGACGCGGGCGCCGCCGCGGTGATGTCCGCGTACAACGAGGTCAACGGCCTCCCCTGCACAGGCAACAGACCTCTGCTCACCGGCCTGTTGAGGGAGACGTGGGGATTCGAGGGCCTCGTCATGGCGGACGGCCTGGCCGTGGACCGCCTCGCCCGCATCACCGGCGACAGCCTCACCGCGGGGGCCCTCGCCCTCAACGCCGGTGTGGACATGAGCCTTTGGGACGAGGGCTTCACGCACCTGGAGGAGGCGGTGGAGCGGGGACTGGTCACCGAGGCCACCCTGGACAGCGCCGTGGCAAGGGTGTTGGCCCTGAAGTTCCGCCTGGGCCTCTTCGAGAACCCGTACACGAGGCGGACCCCCCTCCCCGAAGGCCGGGACCTGAGCACGGAGGTGGCCCGGGCCTCGGTCACCCTCCTGCGGAACGACGGCGTCCTCCCGGTACCGCCGGCCACCCGCAGGCTCGCGGTCATCGGCCCCCACGCGGCCACCACGACCCACCAGCTCGGCGACTACACGGCCCCCCAGCGCGAAGGCGCCACAGTCCTGGACGCCCTGCGCGAACTGGCCCCGCCCACCCTGGACGTCCGCCACGCCCGGGGCTGTGCCCTGACCGGCGACGACCGACGGCACATCCCCGAGGCGGTGGCCACGGCAGCCGCCTCCGACCTCGCCGTCCTCGTCCTGGGCGGCAGCAGCGCCCGCACCCGGGACACGGAGTTCGACGCGAACGGCGCGGCCCTGTCCACGCGGGACGACATGACGTGCGGAGAGGGAGCCGACCTCGCGGCGCTCCGCCTCGGCCCGGCCCAACACGCCTTGCTGGACGCGGTGATCGCCACCGGCACCCCCACGGCAGTGGTCCTGATCCAGGGCCGCCCCCACGCGCTCCCGGAGGCGGACCGCGCCGGCGCCGTCCTCACCGCCTGGTACCCGGGCCCCTGGGGAGGCGACGCGCTCGCCGAAGTCCTCCTCGGCCGCACCGGACCCCGGGGCCGCCTCCCGGTCTCGGTCCCCCGCTCGGCGGCCCAACTCCCCGTCTACTACAACCACAAGGAGACGGAGTACGGCAGATACGTCGACGAGGAGGCGGACCCGCTGTACGCCTTCGGCCACGGGCTGGCGTACACGACGTTCGCGTACGGAACCCCGAGGCGCAACGGCGACGCCGTCGACGTGGACGTCACCAACACCGGAACCAGGCCGGGCCGTTCGGTGGTCCAGCTCTACATCCGCCCGCTGCGCACGCCCGTTTGGCCGCGCACCCTCGAACTCCGGGGGTTCCAGGGGGTCGAGCTGGCCCCCGGCGAGACCCGCACGGTCTCGGTACAGCTCGGCGCCGACCAACTGAAGCTGGTCGGCGCCGACTTGGAGGCGTTCGTACCGGACGAGATCGAGGTGAGGGTCGCGGCCTGCGCGCGGGAGGCCCTGACGGCCGTACCCCTGATCGTCAGAGTTTGACCGCCCCCGACGAGACCCCCTTGTAGAACCAGCGCTGGGTGATGACGAACAGCACGAGCACCGGGATCACGGAGATCACGGAACCCGCCATCACCAGCCGCTGGTCGTACCCGAACGACGAGGACTGGAGCCGGGACAGGCCGAGCGTCAGTGTGAAGTGGTCCTCGGTGCGCAGCACGATCAGCGGCCACAGGAAGTCGTCCCAGGCGCTGATGAACGTGTTGATGGTGACGACGAGGATCGCCCCGTAGGCGGACGGCAGGTACAGGTACCGGAACCGCTTCCACTCACCCGCGCCGTCCAGCATCGCCGCGTCCTCGATCTCGCGCGGCACCGCGAGGAACGCGGCGCGCATGATGAGGACGTTGATCGCGCCGACGAAGCCGGGCAGCCACACGCCGACGAGGTTGTCGACGAGCCCGAGGTCGCGGATGCTCAGGAACAGCGACACCATGATGGACTCGAACGGGAACATCATGGACGCCATCAGCAGGATCCACACCAGCTTGCTGCCCTTCCAGCCCGGCTTGGAGAGCATGTAGCCGGCGAGGGTGGAGAACAGGAGCTGGCTGCCGACCGACAGGACGACGATGATCAGGCTGTTGCGGATGTACGTCCACACGGGGACCTGGTCGAAGACCTGCTTGTAGGCGTTGAGTGTGGGGTGCCGGGGGATGAGGGAGGCGCCCGCGCCGAAGACGTCCTCGCCCGCGCCCTTCAGGGACGACAGCAACTGCCACACGAGGGGGCCGATGGTGATGCCGAGGACGAAGAGCAGCAGCAGGTAGCGGACGACGAGTTCGCGCGGGCGGCCGTAGTCCCGCCAACGCGGCATGAGCCGTCTGCGCTTCTGGACAGCCGTCGTCATGACTCGTCCTCCTTCGTGAGGCGCTGCGACAGCAGCGTGAGGCCGAGGGTCAGTACGAACAGGGCGACGCTGACGGCCGACCCGTACCCGGCGTTGCCGGTGAGCGGGTCGAGGGCGACGTCCCGGATGTAGAAGGGGAGCGTGCGGTCGGCGCCGCCGGGGCCGCCGGTCGAGCCGCCGAGCATGTAGATCTCGGTGAACACCCGCAGCGAGCCGATCCCGGTGAGCGTGCCGACGAGCATCATCGAGGTGCGCACCCCGGGCACGGTGACGTTCCAGAACCGGCGGATCGCGCCCGCGCCGTCCACGGAGGCGGCCTCGTGGAGCTCCTTGGGGACGTTCCCGAGCGCGGCCAGGTAGAAGATCATGTACCAGCCGAGGCCCTTCCAGATCGTCAGGCCCATCGCGGAGAACAGGATCAGCCACGAGTCGGACAGGAACGGGATCGCCGACTTGATCACGTGGCCTTTCTCCAGCCACGTGTTGACCAGGCCCTGGTCCGACAGCAGCCACTGCCAGCTCAGGCCGACGACCACGCTGGAGGCGAGGACCGGGGTGTAGAACGCGGACCGGAAGAAGCCGATGCCGGGGAGGTTCTTCTCCACCAGGACGGCCAGCATCAGTGGCAGCAGCACCATCAGCGGCACGACGATGATCGCGTACAGCAGGCTGTTGCGGGTGGCGAGCCAGAAGTCCGGGTCGTCCAGCATCCGCGTGTAGTTGTCCAGGCCCACGAAGTTCGCCGCGCCGCCGAGGGGCTTGGCGTCCGTGAAGGACAGCAGCAGCGTGTTCAGGAACGGGTACACGCCGAACACGGTGACGCCGAGGATCGCCGGGGACATCCACAGCCACGGCAGCCACCAGCGGCGGTACAGCGCGGCGCCGCCCGCCTCGGCGGTGGGACCGGGCTTCAGCCACCGCAGCAACCGCCGTACCCCGGAGGGGCGTTCGGCGGCCGGACGGCCCGGTGCCGCGACGGGCACCGGGGTCAGGGTCTTGGACGCCATGCTCAGCCGCCCTGCGCGATCAGCTCGTTCATCTTCTTCTGCGCGTCGTTCAGGGCGTCCTGGGCGCTCTTCTTGCCCTGCATCGCGAGCTGCACCTGAGCGGTCGCCGCGTTCAACTCGCCCGGCGTGAGGGCGACTTCGTCGGCCGTGGCGGTCTTGCGGTCGCCGGCGACGATCTTGCGGGCCTCGGTGAAGGGGTCGTCGCCCTTGACCGACTGGAAGAACGGGTCGTCCAGGGAAGCGGTCGTCGAGGGGAAGATGACGACGTTCGGGTCCTTCGCCCAGGTGAGCTGGTTCTGCGCGTTCGTCAGGAACTGCGCGAAGGCCAGCGCGGTCGCCGCGTGCTTGCTGGTGGAGGCGACGCCGATGTACTGCGGGGCGCCGACCGTGTGGCCGAGGCTGTCCAGCATGTAGCGGGCCACGCCGGTCTTCTTGTAGACCGTCGGGTTGTTCTGCTCGATGAACCGCAGGTAGTTGGGGTTCGACGCGCCGAACACCAGCTTGCCCTGGCCGTAGACCGTGGACGGGTCCTGGTTCGAGGAGATCGAGTCGCGCGGCATCGCGCCGGCCTTGTAGAGCTTCGTCATGCCCTCGACCCACTGGACGGTCTTCGGGTCGTCGGCGAACGTGAACTTCTTGCCGTCGGCGGAGAAGATCTTGATGCCCATCTGCTGCCAGTCGGCGGGGATGCGGAGCTGCGGGTTGGCGAGGAAGGCGTAGTAGTCGCCGTCCGACGCCTTCGCGATCTTCTCCGCGTCGGCGAACAGGCCCAGGATGGTCGTCGGAGGTTTCGCCGGGTCGAGGCCGGCCTTCTTCATCAGCTCGGTGTTGAAGGTCTGCACGATGCCACCGGAGTACCAGGGCAGGACGCTGTGCACCTTCTGGCCGGCCGCGTCGGTGTACGTGCTGGAGTCCCACAGGCCCGGGACGAACGGCTTCCCGGCGTCCGGTGCCTTCTGGTCCAGGTTCAGCAGGTAGCCCGTCTTGGTGAGGGCCTCGGCCGTGTTGACGTTGATGTTGACGACGTCCGGGAGCGTGCACGCCTGCGCGTCCGACACCAGGCGCTGGGTGAACGTCGAGTCGCCCGGGTCGTCGATCCACTTGACCTTCGCGCCGGGGTTGGCCTTCTCGAAGGCCGCGATCACGCCGTCGAAGTACTTCGAGAAGTCCTTCTTCAGGTTCGTGGTCTGGAAGGTGATCCCACCCTTCACGTCACCGGAGAGCTTTCCGGAACCGACGTTCGCCTTGTCGACGCTACAGCCGCCCGCCTTGGCGCCGCCGTCGTCCGAGCCGCCGCCGGAGAGGCCGCAGCCTGCCGCAGTCAGGGCGAGGACGATGACGCCCGCCATGGTTCCGGTCAGTGTTCTCGCGCGCATGCCTGGGCCTTCCTGCTGGTTCAAATCACCAAGTTGGACTCCGAATGATGAAAAGGTGGACCAGAATTCATCGGAGGTCAATGGTTTGCGTGTTGCGTTTCGGTTCCGTGCGTTACCGGGGCGTTCGCGGCGAGGCCCGCGCCGCGCCGCGAACGCCGAGGTCAGTGCCGGTGCTCGTGGTCCGGATGCGCCGGATCGCCGGGGTGCTCGTGACCGTGCGTGTACTCCACACCGGCCCGCTCCCGGTCCAGCCAGTCGAAGAACGCCTGCCGCCCCCGGGCCCGCCGCAACTCGCCCTCGACGCCGTCCCGCACGCGCGCGTACGGCACGAGATCCCGCGCCTTCGCACCCCGGAACGGGTCGACACCCCGCCGCAGCGCCTCCGGCGTCAAGAACCGGTCCGGATTGCGCTCGTAGTACTCCCGCACGTCCGCCTCCCCCACCCGCTGCTCCCCCTCCAGCGCCGCCAGCAGCGCCCGCGCGGCGGCGGAGTGCGCGAGCGCCACGGCGACGATGCTCCCCAGATCCGCGACATCCGTCCCGGACACCCCGAGCACCCGCCCCGGCACCAGCTCGGGCGGCGGCGCCAGCCCCCGCGCGGCACACGCCCGCCGCGCCAACTCGTCGACGACGACCACCTGAGTCGCCCACCGCCTCCGCTGCCGCTCGTCCCGCGCCAGCCCCTCGGGCCGCGCGACCCGCTCCCGCGCGGGAACGGCGTCGAGCACGGCGTCCACCCGGGAGACCGGAACGCCGCTTCCGCCAATGGTGGCGGCGAGGGGCGGGTGGTGATGATCGTGTGGGTGTGGGTGTGGGTGTGGGTGTGGGTGTGGGTGTGGGTGCGGGGCGTGGGCAGGGGCTGGTGTGACGGCTGGGGTGCCCCGGGACGGCACGGCGGGCCGCGCACCGGCTTCCGGCCCGGCCCCCGAGCCCGCAGCCCCCGAGCCCGCAGCCCCCGACGCCACAACCTCCCCGCTCACTCCGTCACCTCCACCACAACGGCCTCCGTGTACGCGACACACCCGTGCCACCCCACCTTGGCCATCAGCCAGTACGCCCCCGGCGCCACGGCCGACGCGTCGACCTCGATCCCCGCCTCCACGCTCTCCCCGGCAGGCACCGAGAACCCCTGCAACCCCGGCGACACCCCCGCCCAGGTCCCCCACGCCGACACCGCCCACAGCTGCCCGTTCACGGTCCCCCGTGTCGTGTTGCGCAGCCGCACCGGCACGGTCGCCCGCTCACCCCGCCGCACCCGGACCCGCTCCACGCCGAGGGACGTGACGAGCGTCGGCCCGGTCCGCCCGTCGGGCTCGCCCGCAGGCACCTCGCCCGGCACGTCGAGGGCGACGACGTCCTCGTACACCTGCCCGCCGTACGACAGCCGCCCGGCGAGCCAGTGCCGGCCGGGAGCCGCGTCCGGGGGCGGTACGACGGTGACCTCCGCGAGGCTGAAGCCGCCCGGCGCCAGGTCGTAGGGGACGACGGGCGGGGAGGCGGTCCAGCCGTCCGGCGGCAGCAGCCGTACGGTGCCGGAGGCCGGCGCGTCGGTCAGTTCCGAGGAGACGCGGACCGTCGCCGTGACCGGGCCGCAGGCGGTGAGGGCGGTGGGGGAGAGGTAGAGGGCGACGGGGAAGTTGCCGCGCGGCGCGGGGCCGGAGTTGTGGAGCCAGTACCGCGTGTAGACGGGCTGCGCCGGCTCGTGCCCGGCGACCGGCTCGACCCCCGTGCACGGTACGGCGGTCGCCCCGGGCACCGCCATGACCGTCCCCACCTCGAACCCGCCGAGACCGAACCCGACACCCCCGTCGGCCTCCAGCTCCTCCCCGGCCCGCTCCAGCACATCGGACCGGACGGCGGACGCCCACTCCACGGGCCCCGTCACCCGGGCCCGCACCGGCCGCCCCTCCACCTCGTGCACCCGCACGACCACGCCCCGCCCGGGATCGGCGGCCCGCGACCCGCCCCGGGCCAGCGGCGACCCGGCGGCCTTGAGGGCGTCCACCACCACCCGCCCCTCCGGCTCGACGGCGAACAGCGTCGCCGCCCGGGGCAGCCCGGTGACGACCTCGGCTCCCTCGCGGACCCGCCCGGTCAGCGGCCGGTTGAACGCGTGCCCGGCCTGCGGGAGCCGCTGCTCGCGCCAGTCCCCGGCGCCCGCGAGGACCGCGTACTCGAACGTGTGCGACCAGTGCTGGAGCTGGAACCCGGACCCGTCGGGCGCGGTCCGGCGCGGCGGGTCGACCCAGATCCCGGACGGCCAGCCCGTGCAGGACCGCATCAGCGACATGTAGAGGTCGCCCGAGGCGGTGACGACACACCCCGGCGTCCCCCGGTTCAGGACGGCGAAGCTCCGCCCGTCCCACGCGTCCCCGGGCGGCAGCGCCTCCCCGCCGCCGGCCGCCGTGGCGTGCACGACGGCGTCCTCCAGGTCCGTGATCAGCGCGTCGACGGCCTTCGCGTCCTGCCCGGCGTCCACGCCCGCGACGACCAGCAGCGGCAGCCGCTCCAGGTCCCGCAGGTCCGCGCCGGGCACCCACTCCTCGCGCAGCGAGGCACGCGGCGCGACCCACACGGCCGCGAGCCCCGACTCGGCGAGCTGGCGCCGCAGTTCGCGCGCGGCGGCCGGGTCCCAGCCGAGCGCCTCGGCGACCAGCGCGTTGCGCTCGGGCCCGCCGACCGCGATCCGGATGTCCGGCAGGTTGGAGTCGACCTCCAGATCCCCGTACCGCTGCCCGCCCGCGATCGTCGAGGTCGCCGTGACCCCCACGCGCACGAGGGCCGCCGCGAGCGGAGTCCCCAGCTCACCGGCGCTGCCCCAGTCGGGGTAGATCAACTCGGCGACCCCGATGGCCCGTTCGCCCAGCGGCGAGCCGTCCGTGGCGTGCACGGCGACCCGTGCCGTCGAGCCGAGCCCGAACCACGTGTTGGCCGGGTTGTCCAGCGTCCACGGGAACCGCTCGCTGTCGACCTCCACGAACCCGAACCCGCGCCCGATCACCGCGTCCGCGACCTCGTGCACCGGCAGCCCGCCCCGCACGTCCGACGGCCACCGCACCCGGATCAGCCGGTCGGCGCCGTCGTACCCGTCGAGGGTCGTCGACACGTCGAGCCGGTCCACCCCGGCCCACAGCGTGATGCGCTGCGTGTACCGGAAGAGCCCGAGGTCGCCGCGCACGGTGATGCGGGAGCCGGCGGGGGAGTGCTCGACATCGATGTCGGCCGCGACAAGTCCGCTGCGCGCGGCGGTCGTTCCGGTCGGCGTGAGGTGCCAGGGGCCCTCGCCGAACCGGGGGTGGCGCGCGAACTCCTCCTGGACGACGAGCTCGTTGCCGATGTCGCCGTCCCGCAGCAGCTCCCGGCCGTCCGCGTTCTCGTCGAGCGCGCGCAGACTGCTGATTGCACCGCCCCGCGCGGGGTCGACGGTGACCTGGTAGTACGCGTTGCGGATCGTCGTCCCCTCGCCGCGCGTCCACCCCGGCACCGAACCCTCCGCCAGCGACAGGGCCTTGAGCCCCATGCCGGGCACCTCCGGCACGACGACGGTCAGCCGGCCGTCCTCGCGCACGGCGGGCAGCGGCAGGCCGGTGACGTCCAGCGGGACCAGGCCCGGGTCGTCGACCGTGAGGGTGTCACGCCGTTGCCAGGTCGCCGAGTTGAACACGACCAGGTCCGGGGCGCCGCCGGGCAGCGAGACGACCCGGGAGGCCAGCGCGTCGGTCGCGTCCGCGTGGACGTCGCGTGCCAGGTCGTACAACTCCCGCCAGCCGGTGAGGAGATCGACGTACACCTGGTCCGACTCGGAGCCGGTGATCGCGTCGTGGTGCGCGCCGTAGATCAGCTGGCGCCACGCCTTGTCGAGCGCCGCGTCCGGGTAGGCGCGGCCGGCCACCAGGGAGGCGAGCGTCGCCCAGGACTCCGCGTCCGACAGCAGCGATTCGCCGTACCGCTGGGCCTGTTTGGTGTCGATGTACGAGACGTCCTTGCCGGTGTAGATCGGGTTCATGTCCCGCGTCTGCGGCGAGGCGACGCGGCCTTCCGTCTCCAGCTCGGCGCGTACGGCGGCGAAGAAGTCGCGGGGGATCGCGCTGACGAACCTCGGCCAGACGTAACGGGCGTTCCAGTCCCGGTGGATGCCCATCACCCAGCGGCACGGCGGCGCGTAGTCACCGCCGACCGGCAGCATCACGTTCTTCGTGAGCGCGACCTTCTTCAGCCCCTTGAACAGCTTCAGCGCGGCCTGTTCGGCCTCGGGGAGGGTGGGCGCGTTGTCGATGGCCCAGCCGGCGCCGTAGTGGTTGACCATGTACGCCGTCAGCAGGCCGCGGCCGGAGGGGGCGATCCAGTTGAACTCGGCCTGGAACTGCATGCGTTGCGGGTCGCGGGGCTCCTCGCCGAACACCGACAGGGTCGGGCCCCACTGGTGGAAGGGGCCGCGCGCCCAGGAGCTGGTGGAGATGTCCGCGTCCGCCATCAGGCCCGGGAACTGCGGGTCGTGCCCGAACGCGTCCAACTGCCAGGCGGTGTCCGGCTCCGCGCCCATGATCCCGCGCTGGAACCCGTCGCCGTACAGCGCGTTGCGTACGGTCGCCTCGGCGCCGGTCAGGTTGGTGTTGGGCTCGTTGTAGGTGCCGCCCATGATCTCGACGCGGCCGGTGCGGATCAACTCCCGCAGGAACGCCCGTTCTTCGGGGAAGGAGTCCCAGTACGGCTTGAGGTAGTCGACCTCGGCGAGGACGAACGTGTACGCCGGGTCGCGCCGCGCGAGGTCGCAGTGGGCGCGCACCAGGCTCATGCCGGACTGGCCGCGCGAGTCGAAGGTGCGCGCCGGGAGGCCGCTGGCGGCGTCGTCGGCGACGTCCCAGGTCTCCGTGTAGGCGGCCTGCGTGTTCCACCAGACGGGGTCGTAGTGGAAGTGGCTGACCATGAACATCGTCCAGCCGGGCTCGGCGGCGGTGAACTCGGCGGTGTGCCGGACGCTGGTGCCGTCGTCCTCGGCGGTGACCGTGATCTCGCGCCGGTCGCCGGGTGCGAGCCCCTCGGACGTCACGGATATCTCGGCGCGGACCGTGCCGTCCTCGCCGACGGTGACGAGCGGCTCGTCGACGCCGTGGACGCCGTGGACGCCGTCGCCCGTCAGCGTCAGCCGGACCTGCCGGCCGGGGTCGTGCCCGAGTTCGACGGCCACCACCTGGTGCGGATGCTCGGCCGTGCCGGTGAACAGCTCGGTCGACTCGACGGAGATGACACGCATGGGGCTCCTACGGGAGGTCGGGGGAGCCTCATAGTGGCACCGAGCGGTGGTTCAATCAACCATTTCCGACCATCGAGGTTGGTTGATCCATGCATGATCAGCGGGCCCGGCGCGCCTTCACCGCGTGCTGCGGGGTGATGTGGTCGGTCAGCGCGAGGGAGGCGCTGGCCCGCTGGTACGAGAGCTGCGCGACCCGCACGTACAGGCAGTCCACGATCATCAGCACCGAGTGCCGGCCGCCGATCGAGCCGGTGCGGAAGCTGGTCTCCGAGGTGGCCGAGATCAGCCGTACGTCGGCCGCGCGGGCCAGCGGCGAGCGCGGGTCCGTGGTCAGCGCGATCGTCGTCGCGCCCCGCTCCTTGGCCATCTCGAACGGCTCCAGCGTCTCGCGCGTCGACCCCGAGTGCGAGATGCCGATCGCCACGTCCGCCGGGGTCAGCAGCGCCGCCGAGGTCGCCGCGCCGTGCACCTCCGTCCAGCCGCGCACCGCGCAGCCGATCCTGAACAGCCGCGTCTCCGTCTCCTGCGCGACCGCGCCGCTGCCGCCGACGCCGTACACGTCGATCCTGCGCGCCCTGGCCAGCGCCTGCGCGCCGCGCTCCAGGGCGTCCAGGTCGATGCGGTCCACCGTCTGCTGGATCGCCCGCAGGTCGGCGCTGCCGACCACCTGCACGACCCGCTCCAGGCTGTCGTCCGGCGAGATGTCCGGGCCGATCTCCGCCGTCCCCCAGTCCGAGGCCTCGCCCCGGCCGCGCTCCTGCGCCAGTTCGATCAGCAGGTGCTGGTAGGAGTCCAGGCCGATCGCCCGGCAGAAGCGGGTCACCGTCGCCTGCGAGGTGCCGGTGCGCCGGCCCAGCTCCGCCGCCGAGCAGTGCGTGACGGCGGCCGGGTCCTCCAGGATCAGCTCACCGACCTTCCTCAGGGAGCCGGCCAGCCTCGGCAACTCGGTGCGGATCAGTGTGGTGACGTCGGTCGTGGGCATGAAGAGAAGGTATCAGCCACCGACTGACTGGTCGGATGAATACCAGGACCGAGTGTGCCGCCAGGTGTGTGCCTCGTTGCCGGTGAGCCGGTCTGTGTGATTTATTGATTCACCTGTTTGCTAAAGCAGGGTGGTTTGAGCCATCAATCCAGTGGGGAGTGCCAGGTGACCGTCGAGTCCGCCAACGAGTCCGCCAACGAGTCAGTGCGCGCGGAACGCTTCGCCAAGGAGGGACTCGACGTCCTCTCCCGCCTCGTCGAGACATCCCGGGACGACGTGTCCCGGGCCGCCGCCCTCATCGCCCAGTGCGTCCGCGACGACGGGGTGATCCAGGCGTTCGGCACCGGCCACTCCCAGGCCCTCGTCCTCGAACTCGCGGGCCGCGCGGGCGGGTTCGTCCCCACCAACCGGCTCCAGGTCCCCGACCTCGTCCTCTTCGGCGGCGACGCGCCCAGCGCCCTCGACGACCCGCTCCTCGAACGCGAGCCCGGCGTCGCCGCCCGCCTGTACGACCTCGCCGCGCCCCGGCCGCAGGACCTCTTCGTCGTCGTCTCCAACTCCGGCGTCAACAACGTCATCGTCGAGATGGCCCTCCAGGCGAAGGAACACGGGCACAAGCTCCTCGCGATCACGTCCCTCGCCCACACCCGCGCCGTCCCGGCCAAGCACCCCAGCGGCAGGAAGCTGGCCGACCTGGCGGACGTCGTGCTCGACAACGCGGCACCTCCCGGGGACGCGCTGCTGCCGCTGCCGGACGGCGGCGCGGTGTGCGCGCTGTCCACGCTGACCGGGGTGATGCTGGTGCAGATGGCCGTGGCCGAGGCGGCGGGCCAGCTGATCGAGTCCGGGGACCGGCCGCCGGTGTACGTGTCGGCGAACGTCCCGGGCGGCTTCGAGGGCAACCTGCTGCTGGAGAAGAAGTACGAGGGACGGATCCGCCGCACCGCGAGCTGACGTCCGGGAAAGAGGGGTTGCCGTCCCTGCGGACGGCAACCCCTCTTCGCTACTTCACCGGCACCCCCGTCACCGCCGCCGCCAACGGGTACGCCCCCGTCGGCAGCGGCGTTCCGGGCTTGCCCGTCCCCGTGTCCAGCGGCACGAGCCGGTTCTCGTCGGCCGTCGTCACATAGACCGTGTCACCGTTCCAGCTCGGCGCCGCGTCGAAGGCCGACCTGCCCACCGTCACCGGGGCGCCCGGGGCGCCCGTCACCGTGTCGACCGGGGTCGCCGTGGTGCCCGTGCTGGCGGTGACCCAGAGGGTGCGGCCGTCCGGGGTGATCGTCAGGCCGTACGCCTGGCCGGTGACCAGGTACGTCGGCTTGGTGTCGTTCGTCGCCGTGTCGATCGGGGTGATCGACGAGCCGCCCGAGTTGGAGACGTACACCGTCCTGCTGTCGGGCGCCGCGACCACGTTGAAGGGGCGGGGGCCGACCGGGATCGCCGTACCCGCCTTGTTCGTCGCCAGGTCCACCGGGGTGACCGTGTTGCTGTTGATGTTCGGGACGTAGAGGGTCTTGCCGTCCGGAGTGACCGTGAGGTTCTCGGGGCCCCTGCCGACCTTGATCGGCGCACCCGGCTCGAGTGTCGCCGTGTCGATCGGCTGGACCGTGGCGTCCGTGTAGTTGGCGACCCAGAGGGTCTTGCCGTCGGGCGTCAGGGCGAGGCCCGCCGGGACCCTGCCGACGGGGACCGTCGCCGTGACCGTGCCCGTGGACACGTCGATGACGCTGACCGTGTTGGCGCCCTGGTTCGCCGCGTACGCCGTGCGGCCGTCCGAACTCGTCGTCACGTCACCGGGGTTGGCGCCGGTCTTGATCTCGGTGCCGGTGCCGGTCGAGAGGTCGATCGAACTGACCGAGGCGCCGCTGAAGTTGGCGGTGAGGGCGCGCAAGGTGCCGGCGCCGTCGGTGATCTGGACGGGGAGGGTGCGGGGGAGGGCGCCGGTGACGGTGAGGGGGCGTACGCCGGGTGTGGCGTCGGGGGCGGCTGTGAGGGTGATGGTGGCTGTGGTGGCTGTGCCGGTGGTGGGGGTCGCGGTGAGACCCTCTGGGACCGTCAACTGCCACTGTGCGGGGCCCGATTGGGAGAAGCTGAGCTTGACCGTGGCCTTCTCGCCGGGTTTCAGGGTGAGGGACGTCGGGGTGAAGGTGGCGTCCGGGCCGGGGGCGGGGGCGTTCTCCAGGGACGTGCGGAACAGGAACTGGTCCATGACGCCGGGGGAGATCTGCTGGGGGACCGCGTCGAGGGCCTTGCGTTCGGACTGGAGGCGGTTCCAGAGGCGGGAGACGGCTTCGGTGTCGCCCTGTTGGTGCGCCAGCAGCAGGTCGAGGGCGGTGAGTCCGGCGCCGCCGTACGAACCCAGCTTGTCCAGCCAGGCCGAACTCTCCTTGAGGAAACCGGGGTTGGCGAGGTGGGCGCGCAACTGGGCGGGGGTTTGCGTCATGGCCGTGAAGTAGGCGCGCAGGGGCTTCTCGTCGCCGGACGCGCGGAAGTCCGCGATCAGCTTCGTCAGGGTGGGGGACTCGGTGGTGTTCAGCGCCGAGGAGTACTGGTTCTCCGCGAAGATCCGCAGCCACTTCTCCGCCGCCGGGCCGGCGAGGTCGCGGACCGAGGCGAGGAACGCCTGGTGGGGGTCGTACGCGTGCGGGTTCCAGAGGTAGTCCGCCGAGGTGAACAGGGCCAGTTTGCTGGCCTCCGCCTGCACCATCGGGTTGGCGGTCACACCGACGGCGGCGGTCGGCACGCCGGGTTCGCGGCCGTTGTAGGGGCCGAGGAGGAGACGGCTGGTGACGTAGTCGTTCACCGGGTAGTTGTCCCAGATCAGGATGGGATGCCCGTACACCTCGCGGGCCCGCTCGGTCTGGGCGGTGGTGATCACCGGGGGAATCGTGGCGGTGCCGGTCCACTCCACGACGACGTCCTTGCCCAGCCGCTCACGCAGCGCCGTCTTGTACGGGCTGTCGGCGAGGTCGGAGTACTCGGTGGGGACCATCTCCAGCGGGCCGAGCCCCGAGCGGCCCTCGCTGAACGCCGTCCACGCCTCGTTGAGCAGATACGACTGGGCCGTGCCCGCCGCCGCGCCGCCCGTACCGAACCTGGTCTCGTCGGCGGCGCAGTTCCACTTCGTGTAGCTGATGTCGTCCAGCGGGATCGCGAACGAGCGCACGCCGATGTCGTACAGCGACGCGAACTTCCGTACCAGCGCCGCGATGTCGTCCGGCGAGGAGTAGCAGACCGACAGGCCCGGGGAGAGGGCGTAGGTGAAGCGGACGTGGTTCTGCGCCGCCCTGTCCACCAGTTCCTTGAGGGTCGCGAGCGCCGCGGGCGGGTACTCGTCCCGCCAGCGTGCCCTCAAGTAGGCGTCGTTCTTGGGGGAGTAGACGTACACGTTCTGCTTCGTGCGGCCGTAGAAGTCGAGTTGGGCCAGGCGCGCCGCGTGCGACCACGGGGTGCCGTAGAAGCCCTCGATCACGCCCCTGAGCCTCGTCGTGGGCCAGTCCTTCACCGTGACGTCCGGAAGTTGACGTCCTGTCAGGAGCTGGCGGAGGGTCTGAGCGGCGTAGAAGGTGCCCGTGGTGTCGACGCCGGAGAGTGCGAGGGTGCGTCTGCCCGAGGCGAGTACGTACCCCTCCGCGGGGAGGCCCGTGGGGGCGGGGGCGTGCAGGTGGCGCAGGGCGCGGGCCGTGTCCGCGTTCTCCGTGGGGCCGCCCACGTAGACGGTCAGCGCCGCCGGCGGGGGGAGGTGCCCCGCCGCGACGGTCACGATCTCGTCCGCGCCCGCGTCGCGCAGCGCCGCCTCGACGACCCTGCGGGCGCTCGGGTCGGTCTTCTCGCCGAGAACCTCGACGACCCGACGGGGAACGGTGACCGACCCTCGGCCCACCGTCATGTGCTGCGGAGTGGGCCAGACCTGGGGTCGCGGGGCCGCCGGGGCGGCGGAGGTGGGGGGAGAGGCGGGAAGAGTCAGCCCGAGGGCCAGCAGCAGGGCGAGGGGGAGTCGCCTGCGTAGCGCATGGGTGAATGAATCCATCGGCGCATGGTAGTGAGATTGAATGGATCATTCAATGGGGGCGCGCGGCGCAAGGGGGTGAACGAGCCCTTCTGTGCCTCCAAGGTGCGGGTTGCTTAACGTACGCAACTAACGGGTGGGCTGAGATCATGCCCCCAATGCCGCCCACCTCCCTGTCGCCGGCCTCGGGAGAGGTCACGGAGATCGAGGAGGCGTAAAGGCCGACTGCCGGCCGAGCGAGGCCGCGCCCGCAGGACGACGTCCCAAACCCGCCGCACTGTCTCGAAGTGAGACACCCACCCCCGCCCCCTCCGGTTCATGATCATGGAAGGTTCCCCTCACTTCCCCGGAGCGTTCCCGTGCACACCGTCGAGCCCGATGTCGTGACCGACGTCCTGATCGTTGGCAGTGGCCCCGCAGGTGCCTCGGCGGCGTTGGCGCTGAGTACGTACGGGGTGGCGAACATGGTCGTCACGCGGTACGGGAGCCTCGCGGACACGCCGCGTGCGCACATCACGAACCAGCGGACGATGGAGGTGCTGCGGGACCTCGGCGTCGAGGAGCAGGTCGTCGCGCAGGCGACGCCCCAACACCTCATGGGGAACACGACGTTCTGCACGAGCCTCGCCGGTGAGGAGCTGGGCCGGCTGCGGTCGTGGGGCAACGACCCCCGCGTACAGGCCGAGCACGACCTCGCGAGCCCCACGCGGATGTGCGACATGCCGCAGCATCTGATGGAACCGGTCCTGGTGGACGCGGCGATAGCGCGCGGCACCGTGTTCCGGTACAGCACGGTCTACAAGTCGTTCACGCAGGACGAGTTCGGCGTGACGGTGACCGTCGAGGACCGGGTGCGCGGCGACGAGTACACGATCCGCGCGAAGTACCTGATCGGCGCGGACGGCGGCCGTTCGCAGGTCGCCGAGGACGCCGGGCTGCCGACGGTCGGCCGCATGGGCGTGGCCGGCAGCATCAACATCGTCTTCGACGCGGACCTGACCAAGTACACCGCGCACCGCCCGTCCACCCTGTACTGGGTCCTCACGCCGGGCGCGACCGTCGGTGGCATCGGGGCGGGGCTGGTGCGGTGTGTACGGCCCTGGCACGAGTGGCTGATCGTGTGGGGGTACGACGTGGACGCGGGCGCCCCCGACCTGACCACGGAGTACGCGGAGTCGGTCGTACGGAAGCTGATCGGGGACGACGAGATCCCGGTGACGATCAAGTCGTCGTCCGCGTGGACCGTCAACGACCTGTACGCCGAGACCTACTCCAACGGGCGTGTCTTCTGCGCCGGGGACGCCGTGCACCGCCACCCGCCGTCCAACGGCCTCGGCTCCAACACGTCGATCCAGGACGCGTACAACCTGGCGTGGAAGCTGAAGCTGGTCCTGGAAGGGACGGCGAGCCCGCGGCTGCTCGACACCTACAGCGCCGAACGCGCCCCCGTGGGGCGGCAGATCGTCACCCGCGCGAACCAGTCGATCGGCGAGACCGCTCCCGTCTTCGAGGCCCTCGACCTCCTCGCCCCGCAGACCCCCGCCCAACTGCGCGCCAACATCGCCGACCGCAAGGACGCCGGAGCGGCGGCGGAGAAGTGCCGGGAGAAGCTGCGGGAGGCGATCGCCTTCAAGGCGTACGAGTTCAACGCGCACGGCGTCGACCTGAACCAGCGGTACGCCTCCGACGCGGTCGTCCCGGACGGCACGCCCGACCCCGGCTTCGACCGCGACCCGGAGCTCTACCACCAGCCGTCGTCCCGCCCCGGCGCCAAGCTCCCGCACGCCTGGATCACCTCCGGGACGCGCACCCTGTCCACGCTGGACACGGTCGGCAAGGGCCGCTTCACGGTTCTGACCGGCATCGGCGGCGAGGACTGGGTCCGCGCCGCCGACGCGCTCGGCGTGCCGTCCGTGGTCATCGGCCCTGGTCAGGAGTACGACGACCCGTACGGCGACTGGGCTCGGCTGCGGGAGGTCTCCGACGCGGGCGTCCTCCTCGTGCGGCCCGACGGGTATGTCGCGTACCGGTACGCGGGAGCGGCGAAGGATGCTGGACGCCGGTTGTCGGAGGCGCTCGGGCGGGTGCTCGGGCGGGGCTGAGGGAGTCGTATGAGTACACAGGATCTGACGGAGTCGGTGGTCGCCAGCTTTGCGGACACCCCCGACCCCCGGCTGCGCGAGCTGCTCGGCTCCCTCACCCGGCACCTGCACGACTTCGTCCGCGAGACGGGGCTGACCGGCGAGGAGTGGGAGCGGGCGATCGGCTTCCTCACCGCGACCGGGCAGACGTGCACCGACACGCGGCAGGAGTTCATCCTGCTGTCCGACGTGCTCGGCGTGTCGATGCTGGTCGAGACCGTGAACGGCGACACCGGCCCCGGCACCGAGTCGACGGTCCTCGGGCCGTTCCACATGACCGAGTCCCCGGTGCGTGAACTCGGCGCGGACATCGACCTGTCGGGCACCGGCGAACCGTGCGTGGTGAGCGGCCGGGTGCTGTCCGGCGACGGAACTCCCCTGCCGGGCGCGGTGCTCGACGTATGGCAGGCGAACGCCGAGGGCTTCTACGACGTCCAGCAGCCCGACGTCCAGCCCCCGGGCAACGGACGCGGGCTGTTCACCGCCGACGGCGAGGGACGGTTCTGGTTCCGGACCTGCGTGCCGGACGCGTACCCGATCCCCACCGACGGCCCCGTGGGCGACCTGCTGCGGGCGACCGGGCGACACCCGTACCGGCCCGCGCACATCCACTTCATCGCGTCCGCGCCGCAGCACACGCCGGTCACCACGCACATCTTCGTCGCGGGCGGCCGATACCTCGACTCCGACGCCGTGTTCGCGGTGAAGGAGAGCCTCGTGCAGGACTTCGCCACGACCGACGACCCCGCCCTGGCACGGGAGTTCGGCGTCGCGCACCCCTTCCGGCACGCCCGCTTCGACCTCGTCCTCAACCCCCGGTGACCGGCGTGGAGTTCGTGCACGACGTGCCGGGGTCGCGGGTGGTGCTGCGGTCCGGCGCGTCGACGAGCGCCGTGCCGGGGGAGGCCGAACGGCTGGGCCTGGAACGGGTGCTGGTGGTGAGCGGGGCGCGTGGCGCGCAGGTCGCGCAGGGGGTCGCGCGGGCGCTCGGGACGGTGTGCGTGGGAGTGCACGCGGCGGCCCGGATGCACGTTCCCGTCGAAGTCGCCGAGCGGGCCGTGGAGTTGGCCGGAGAGCTGCGCGCCGACGGGTGCGTGGCCGTGGGCGGCGGCTCCGCGATCGGGCTCGGCAAGGCGCTCGCGCTGCGCGCCGGGCTGCCGCTGATCGCCGTACCGACCACGTACTCCGGCTCGGAGATGACGCCCGTGTGGGGGCTCACCGAGGACGGGGTGAAGCGTACGGGCCGCGATCCGGCGGTGCTGCCGCGCAGTGTCGTGTACGACCCCGACCTGACCGTCGGCATGCCGGTGGACCTGTCGGTGACCAGCGGCGTCAACGCGATCGCGCATGCCGCCGAGGGGCTGTACTCGCCGGGGGTGTCGCCGCTGCTCCAGCTGATGGCGGAGGAGGGCGCGCGGGCGATGGCGGGCGCGCTTCCCGAACTGGCCTCTGCGCCCGGCGACTTGGCGGCCCGGGGCCGGGCCCTGTACGGGGCCTGGCTGTGCGGGGCGGTGCTGGGGTCGACCATCATGGGCCTGCATCACAAACTGGCGCACGTCCTGGGCGGCACCTTCGGGCTGCCGCACGCCGAGACGCACACGGTGCTGCTGCCGTACGTCCTCGCCTTCAACTCCCCTGCCGCGCCGGACGCGTTGACGCGGCTCGGGCGGGCGCTGGGCTCGGCGGAACCGGTGGGGGCGCTGCGGGAGCTGTGCGGGCGGCTCGGGGCACCCCGGTCGTTGGGTGAACTCGGGCTGGCCGAGGGGGACCTGGGGCGCGCGGTGGAGCTGGCCGTGGGGACGGCCTACCCGAATCCGCGCCAGGTCACGGCGGACGGCGTGCTGGGGGTGCTGCGCGACGCGTTCGCAGGGCGGGAACCGAGGGGACGGTGACGGGGTCCACGCAACCGGCGTACAGGGAAACCGAGTTCGCCGGTCCGGGAACCCCACCCGCCCGACCGTGAGGGCCGTACCGGCGCTCGCGGATCATATTCAGGAACTCAGGAAGGTGACACAACATGGCCCTCGGACTGCTCCGGCGCCGACGGGACAAGGGCGCGGCGGCCGATACCGGGCTGCGGCTGGCGCTGCCCGCGGGCGCGGGCTCGGTCGGGTGGACGATCGTCGACCCCGTGGACCAGCCGATGGGCGCGGTCGAGGTGACGATCACCGCGCTCGACACGCACCAGGTGGCCGCGCGCGGCATCACGGACCCGTACGGGTTCTTCGTCGCCGTCCTGCCGCCCGGCCGGTACAGCATGCTGGCGATCGCGGAGGGGCTGAACCCGCACCGGGAGACCGTCGACGTGCTCGGCGGCCACAGCCCCGCGCCCGGCCTGGTCCGGCTCCAGCCGGCCCGCCAGCTCCCGCTCCCGCCGCCCGGCGGCTGGGCGTTCGACCCGCCGCACACCGCGATCCGCTTCATCGCCAAGCACGTCGGCATGGCGCACGTGCACGGCCGGTTCGAGCGGTTCGACGGCGCGATACGCGTCGCGCCGGACATGAGCGACTCCAGCGTCCATGTCCGCATCCACGCGGACAGCATCAACACGGGCAACAACACCCGTGACAACCACCTGCGTTCGGCGGACTTCCTCGACGTCGAGCGCTTTCCGTACGTCGACTTCCGCAGCACCCGCTTCGCCTACCGCGGCGGCAGCAAGTGGACCCTCCAGGGCACCCTCACGATGCACGGCGTGAGCCGCTCCGTGTCCCTCGACACGACGTACCTCGGCACGGTCAACGGCGGCTACGGCGAGGAACTCCGCTGCGCCGCCCTCGCCACGGCCGAACTCCACCGCGAGGACTACACCCTCAACTGGCGCTCGATGCTGGCCCGGGGCATCGCGGTGGTCGGCCCCACGGTCCAGCTGGAACTGGACGTCCAGGCGATGTACCGCTCACCGGACATGCCTACGCCGCCGGAGTAAGGGCCCCGGCCCGGACGAGTTCCCCCGACGCCGGGGGAGCCTGTCCCGCAGGGTGAGGCTTCGAGGTGCGAGGGGCTGTCGTGGGGCCGGGGCGCGGTGGAGGTGAGGGCTTTGGTTGCCTCTTCAACCGTTCCCGGTACGGTGAGAGGTGCCATGACGATCGCAGAACAGCTTCCGGCCCTTACCCGACTTCGCCATGCCCGGGAGCGGTTCCTGGCGGGCGGGACGGTGCCCGAGGGGGTGCCGGAGGAGGTCGTGGCGGCCTGGCGGCGGGCCAGGTTCCATGGGGTACGGCGGGACGCCGGCGGGGAAGCGGCGCCGGTCGTGGGGGCGGCGCCCGTGCTGGAGGCGGCCCGGCCGGTGCTGGAGCGGCTCGCCTCCGCGTTGGACGGGCGGTCGGCGCTCGTGTTCACCGACGCGCGGCTGAGGGTGCTGTGGAGCGGGGGCGTCCATCCGCACGGGCGTCCGCGCGCGGACCTCTCCGAGGAGCGCGTCGGCCCCAACAGCGCCGCCACCGCGCTGCGGACCGGGCGCCGCGCCGAGGTCCACGGGCCCGAGCACTTCCTGGACGACTGGCAGGAGACGTCCGCCGTCAGCGCACCCGTCCGCGCGCCGGGCGCCACCCGGCCGGTCGGCACGGTCACCGTCACGACCCGGCTGTGCGAGGGCTGCATGGGCCAGACCCCCGACGCCCACCCTTCGCCGCCCCGGTCTTCCAACCCGGCCCAGCTCCCGGACCCCCACCTCCCCGACCTCTGCCCCTCGGACGGCCCCTCTGACCGGGCCGGTTCTCGCCGTGCGGGCGCTCACTCCGCCTCGTCCGGCCTGGCCGGCTCTCGCTCCTCGGGTGTCGACTCCGCCTCGTCCGGCCTGGCCGGCTCTCGCTCCTCGGGTGTCGACTCCGCCTCGTCCGGCCTGGCCGGCTCTCGCTCCTCGGGCGCTCACCCCGCCTCGTCCGACCTCGTCGGCTCTCGCCCCTCGGGTGTCGACTCCGCCTCGTCCGACCCGGCCGGCTCTCGCCCCCCGGCCGCCCACCCCGCCTCCTCCGACCCCGCCGGCCCTCCCCCCTCGGCCGCCCACCCCACCCCGTCCCACCACCCCTCCGCCGCCCTGGCCGAAGCCGTCGCCGCAGCCGTCGAAGCCGAGCTTCTCGCCCGCTCCGCCACCCCCGAACGCCTCCTCCTGGACGCCTACCTCTCCGCCCGGACCGGCGATCGCCCGGTCGCGGCGTTCGGGGGACACAGCAGGCTGGTCGACGACCTGGCGGCGAGGGCGCTCACGCCGGAGGACCTGCACCGGCTCGAACGGGCCGCGCTGAAGGACCCGGAGGCGAGGCAGCTCACGGTGGCCGGACGGAGGGTCGAGCTCACGCCGGTACGGCAGGGCGAGGCGACCGTGGGAGTGGTCGCCGTCCTGAACCCGGCCCCGGTCCAGAACGGTGCCGAACCCTGCCGCACCCGCCCCCCGTTGCTGATCACCGGCGAACGGGGCACCGGCAAGACCACCCTGGCCCGCGAACTCACCCCGCACGCAAGGACGGTGGACGCGGCCGAGTCCGAACTCGGCGACGCGGTCGACCACCTGACGGCAGGTCACCCTCTGATCCTCCGCCACGCGGAACGCCTCGCCCCACCGGACATCGCGACCCTCAACTCCCTCCTGGATACCCACCCCACGGCCCAGCTGTACGTCACGTACACCCCCGGCACGCCCCCGGGCCCCTGCCTCCAGCGCCTCCTGGACGTCCTGGCGGCCCGCACGATCACGCTCCCCGCCCTGCGTGAACGCCCGGAGGACATCGCGGAGTTGCTGAGGACGCTCGCCCCGAAGCCCCCGGCCGGACAGCCCCCGCTGACGTGGTCCCTGGACGCCCTGCGGGCGCTGGAACGCCACCCCTGGCCGGGCAACCTCACCGAACTCACGCACGTCGTGCACGCGTTGGCACAGGGCCGCCGCCTCACGGGCCCGGTCCGCAGGGCCGAACTCCCCGACGCCGTAAGGGAAGGCCCCGCGCACCGCCCCCTCAGCCCGATGGAGGACGCGGAGCGCACGGCGATCCTCCAGGCGCTGAAACGGCACGGCGGCAACAAGGCGCGAGCGGCGTCGGCGCTGGGTATCGGGCGGGCAACTCTCTATAGAAAGCTGCGGAGTTACCGAGGGTAGCCGAGCAACTCCCGGCATCCGGAAGCGATTCCGACCAGTCGGTCTTTCCCAACTCTTGACTGCGCACCGGCTCCACCCCGATCCTCGTCCGTGAAGATCTTGCGACGGTCATGACAATTCCGTGGAACGGTGAGGGGAACGCCGCACACCCCGGCCAACGCCGCACACCCCGGCTCATCGACCGCGCGCGCCCCCGCCGACCCGAGGGACCGCCACATGACCACGGCCGGACGCAGACGCGTCACTTTGCTCACCCTCCTGCTGTTGCTGCTCACAACTGCTCTGGTTCCCACCCCGAGTTCGGCCGCCACGGACTGGTGGACTCCCACCGCCCGCCCCACCCCCGACTCCCGGATCAACGTCACCGGCGAGCCCTTCACCGGCACGAACGCGGCCGGAGAGGTACGCGGCTTCGTCGACGCCCACAACCACCTCTTCTCCAACGAGGCGTTCGGCGGCCGGCTGATCTGCGGCAAGGTCTTCTCGGAGGCCGGCGTGGCGGACGCGCTGAAGGACTGCCCGGAGCACTACCCGGACGGCACCCTCGCGATCTTCGACTACATCACCCACGGCGGCGACGGCAAGCACGACCCGACCGGCTGGCCGACCTTCAAGGACTGGCCCGCGTACGACTCGATGACGCACCAGGCGAACTACTACGCCTGGGTGGAGCGCGCCTGGCGCGGCGGCCAGCGCGTCCTGGTGAATGACCTGGTCACCAACGGCGTGATCTGCTCGGTGTACTTCTTCAAGGACCGCTCCTGCGACGAGATGACGTCGATCCGCCTCCAGGCGAAGCTGACGTACGACCTCCAGGCGTACATCGACCGGCAGTACGGCGGCACCGGCAAGGGCTGGTTCCGCGTCGTCACCGACAGCGAGCAGGCGCGGAAGGTGATCGAACAGGGCAAGCTGGCGGTGATCCTGGGCGTCGAGACCTCGGAGCCGTTCGGCTGCAAGCAGATCCTGGACGTCGCCCAGTGCTCCCGGGCCGACATCGACAAGGGCCTCGACGAGCTGTACGCGCTCGGCGTGCGCTCCATGTTCCTGTGCCACAAGTTCGACAACGCGCTGTGCGGCGTCCGCTTCGACGAGGGCGGCCTCGGCACCGCCATCAACGTCGGCCAGTTCCTGTCGACCGGCACGTTCTGGCAGACCGAGAAGTGCACGACCGCGATGCACGACAACCCCATCGGCGGCGCCGCCTCCAAGGCCGAGGAGGAACTGCCGGACGGCGTCGAGGTGCCCGTGTACGAGGACAACGCCCAGTGCAACAAACGGGGGTTGACCGAACTCGGCGAGTACGCCGTACGCGGCATGATGCAGCGCAAGATGATGCTGGAGATCGACCACATGAGCGTCAAGGCCACCGGCCGGGTGCTCGACATGTTCGAGGCCGCGTCCTACCCCGGCGTGCTGTCCTCGCACAGCTGGATGGACCTCAAGTGGACCGAGCGGGTCTACTCGCTCGGCGGCTTCGTCGCGCAGTACATGCACGGCACCGAGGAGTTCGTGAAGGAGGCCGCCCGCACGGACGCGCTGCGCGAGAAGTACGGCGTCGGCTACGGCTTCGGCACCGACTTCAACGGCGTCGGCGAGCACCCCGGCCCGCGCGGCGAGACGACGACGAAGGTGACGTACCCCTTCACCAGCGTCGACGGCGGCTCGGTCATCGACCGGCAGACCAGCGGGCAGCGCACGTTCGACATCAACACCGACGGCGCCGCGCACGCCGGGCTGATCCCCGACTGGATCGAGGACATCCGCAGGGCCGGCGGCCAGGACGCCGTGGGCGACCTCTTCCGGGGCGCCGAGTCCTACCTCGGCACCTGGGGCGCCACCGAGGACCACCGGGCGGGCGTGAACCTCGCCCGCACCGGCACCGCGAGCGCCAGCTCCTCGGAGTCCAACCCGTTCACCAGCTACCAGCCCGGCCGGGCGAACGACGGCGACAACTCCACGCGCTGGGCGAGCGACTGGAGCGACGTGCAGTCCTGGCAGACCGACCTCGGCACTACACAGCTGGTGGGCCGGGTGACGCTGGACTGGGAGCGGGCGTACGGCAAGGCGTACCGCATCGACGTCTCCACGGACGGCGCGAACTGGCGTACGGCCTGGTCGACTTCGGCCGGTGACGGCGGCCTCGACACGGCCCGCTTCACGGCGACCCCGGCGCGGTACGTCCGCGTCCAGGGCGTGCAGCGGGGGACCGAGTGGGGGTACTCGCTCCGCGAAGTCGGCGTCTACAGCAGTTAGTTGACGAAGCATCAGGGCCGTGCACCCCGTAAGGAGTGCACGGCCCCGGCCGCTGACTAGAAGATCAGCACTTCTTCCCCTTGCACGGCTCCCCGCGCGGAATCGGGATCCTGATGACCAACCCGTCGTTCTTCACGGTCAGTTGGTACGTCTTCGTCGTCGGGTTCGACGGCATGTCGTAGCCCTCGGGGACGTCCTTGACGACCGCGTAGTACGTGCCGGGCGGCAGCGGCCCGAAGAAGCACTTGCCGTTGACCGGTGTCGAGCAGTCACCGACGAGCGTCTTCTTGCCGCCCACGACCCGCCACAGCTGGACGACCGTACTGCCCAGCGGCGTACCGGTCTTGGCGTCGACGGTCTGGACCGTCACCCCCAACTCCTTGACGAGCCCGGCGTCCAGGGTGAGGTTCGCCCGGTTGCCGGGACCCAGCGTCACCGGGTTCGAGCAGCCGGTCTTCTGGTTGACGACCGAGTCGTTGCCGACCCCGCCCGCGTTCTGCTTCGTCCACTGGTAGCCGGTCGGCTTGACGAAGCAGACCTTGTACGAGCCGTCGGGCAGGTTGTCGAAGAGGTACTTCCCCTGCGCGTCCGTCTTGGTCGTCCTGAGCGTCTTGCCGGTCGCCGGGTCGATGAGCTTCACGGTGACCCCGGGGGTGGGCTTCTCGCCCTTGTCCTGGATGCCGTTCGCGTTGTCGTCGTACCAGACGTAGTCGCCCAGCTTGTTGAGCGGCGTGAGCCCCGCGTCGAGCGTGAGGTCCGTCCGGTTCAGCGGGCCCAGCGTGACCGGCGCCGAGCACCCGGTCTTCGGGTCCACGACCGAGTCGTTGCCGGACGCCCCGGCGTTCTGCTTCGTGAACTGGTAGCCGGCCGGTGCCGTGAAGCAGACCTTGTACGAACCGTCGGGCAGGTCCTCGAAGAGGTACTTGCCGTCGGTGCCGGTCGTCGTGGTCTTGACGGTCTTGCCGGTCGTCGCGTCGATCAGCTTGACCGGGACCCCGGACGCCGGCTTCTCGCCCGGGTCCTGGATGCCGTTGCTGTTCGCGTCGTACCAGACGTAGTCGCCGACCTTGTTCAGCGGCGTGAGGCCCGCGTCCAGGGTGAGGTCCGAGCGGTTGGCCGGGCCCAGGGTGACCTCGGCGGAGCAGCCGGTCGACGGGTCGACGACCGAGTCGTCGCCGGTCGCGCCCGCGTTCTGCTTGGTCCACTGGTAGCCGGCCGGCTTGTCGAAGCAGACCTTGTACTTGCCGTCGGGCAGCTGGTCGAAGAGGTATTTGCCGTCGGTGCCGGTCGTCGTGGTCTTGATCGTCTGGCCGGTCGCCGGGTCGATCAGCTTGACGGTGATCCCGGAGGCCGGTTTCTCCGTCGGGTCCTGGATGCCGTCGCCGTTCTCGTCGTACCAGACGTAGTCGCCCAGCTTGTTGAGCGGCGTCAGGCCCGCGTCGACGTCGTGGTTGGTGTAGCCGGGGTCACCGACGGCCACCGTCGTCTTTCCGGCGCTGTCCGGCTTGGAGTTGATGTGTGTGTCGCTGCCCGCGTTCGCCTTCGTGAACTGGAGGTCCTTGGGGGCGGGGGTGCCGGGCAGGCCGGAGGTGTCGGCCTTGGAGCGGTCGAAGGTGACGTCGTACGACGTGTTCGGCTCCAGGCCCTGCGGGGTGCCGATGTAGTACTCGCCGTTGGCGTCGGTCGTCGCGGTGAGCTTCTTGCCGTCCGGGGCCGTCAGGGTGACGACGACGCCCGGGATCGGCGGCTCGGACGGGTCCTGGACGCCGTCGCCGTCCGTGTCGTACCAGACCCGGTTGCCGATCTGGACCGGCGGCGGGGCGCTGATCAGCTCCAGGTCGGCGAGGCCGTTGCCCTTGCCGAAGAGGTTCGAGCCGTCGGTCCAGGTCGACTTGATCAGCAGGTTGCCGATGATCGAGCCGCTGTCGTCCGCCCGCTTCCTGGTGGTGGGCACCGAGCCGTCGGCGACCCACTCGCGGACGCCCTGCTCGTACGCCTGGTTCGTCCACGGGTCGAAGGCGGTCGTCCACAGCTTCTTGCGGTAGGGCTGGAGCGCGGTGCCGCCCTCGGTGATCTGGTCGTGGTGGGCGTCGGACAGGACGGTCGTGTCGTCGTAGAACTCGCCGTTGCCCGGACCCTGCTGGTTGTTCGGGCTGGCACCCGTGAACGACCCGCAGGAGCCGTTGTTCTCCAGCGTGTACGTCGACCCCGACACGCACGCCCGCAGCACGTCGCCGGCGGCCACCGACGCGACCTGGGCCGTCGTCGAGCCGTAGGAGTAGGTACGGTTGCCCTGCATGTCCGCGAAGCGGTCGCGGAAGGCCATGATCAGGTCGCCGTTGTCGGCGATCTCGATGTTGGACAGCATGGGCTGCGGCGCGGCGACGAACGTGTGCTCCTCACGCACCGGCACCCGCTCGTTCCACGCCTCCCAGTCGGCGCTCATCTGCTGGCCGACCGTCGTCGTGTCGTCGCAGCGGTAGCCCGACGCGCCGAGGAAGCGGTAGGCGCAGCCCCGGTCGAAGTTCAGCGCGTACGAGGTCAGTTCGCTGAACGAGCCGCCCTTGAACTCGGAGACGTGCGCGCTCAGCTGGGAGGGGTCGCCCCACGCCAGCGTCGGGGTGACGGTCGACTCGGCGCCGCACACCCCGCCGACCAGCACGCGCTTGCCGCGCACGCCGATGCCGTACGGGTGCCAGTCGCCGACGCAGGACGCCGGCTTCGGGATGTCGTACGAGGCCGGCGTACCGGCCTTGACGTCGTCGCCGGTGCCGTTGATCGGCACGGTGTACAGCTTCGAGTCGTTCAGGTTGACGGCGTACAGCGTCTTGCCGTCGCCGGAGACGTCGACGTCGCCGAGGCCCTCGCGGCCGACCTTGCTGTAGATGACGTCGTCGTGGAGGTAGTTGCCGGTCGCGTCGTGCGGGGTGAGGGCGCCGGGCAGGGTGGTGAACGTCGTCACCGCCGTGCTGGTGCTGTTGTAGCGGTAGATCGCGTTGACGGGTCCGGCCGGGCCGTACTCGGTGTGCCGCTTCACCGAGGTGCCCATGAAGACGTTGCCGGAGCGGTCGGTGCCGATGCCGAAGACGGCCTGCTGCTTGGTGTTGTCGGTGAGCTGGGTGACCGTGCCGCCGGGCGAGGTGTTCGTGAGGTTGCCGTCGAACTGCATCAGGCCCTGCATGCCGGTCGCGTCACCCTTGGCGAGGCCCGCCGTGACCAGCGTCGGGGTCTCGGGGTAGTAGACGTCCGGCTCCCAGAAGCCGGTGGTGTACGTGGCGTCCGTGCCGCCCGAGACGTCCACGAACCCGGTGTTCGAGCGGATCACGTCGGCGCCCGTGCCGAGGCCCGCGATCGCCGGCTGGTAGGTGGCCGTGTCGGGGTTCCGCACCTCGATCCGGTACTTGCCTCCGGTCAGCGCCGAGGACGCCGGGGTGAAGGTCGCGAGCCCGTCCGCGTCGGTCGTCGCCGTCAGCTTCTGGCCCGCGTCGTCCGTCAGGGTGACGGTCACGCCCGCCATGCCGGGCTCCAGGGCGCTGTCGTACGCGCCGTCGGCGTTCACCTCGGTGACGACCCGTACGGTCACCGTGCCGTCGCCGGCGCCCTTGGCCCGCGCCGGGCCCGAGGCGGTGGACGCTGCCTGGGCGACGGGTGCGCCGGCCGTGCACACGGCCAGCACGAGGCCGACGGCGATCCGCCGCCGGACCCGTCTCCGCAGTGTTTCCTTGCGCATGCTGCTCCTCGTCTCATGGAGTCTCATGAAGAACCACTCACCCCATATAGGCACATAAAGGGCGAATATGATCAATTCGGGCAGGTGAGGGCCGGGCATCGGAGTGACCGTCACCGGAAGGCCGTCGCGGGGGCGTTGTCAGTGCCGGGTGGCAGGCTGATGACCATGGACGAGACGGAGTTCATGCGCGGCAGGGTCTACGGCGCGGACCACGAGGACGCGGGGCCTCGGCAGGGCAGGCGTTACGCCGAACTGGTGGGCGGCCCGCTGGACGGGCTGCTGCTGGACGTGACGGAGCGGGCGGAGGCTGCGGGGGAGGTGGCGCTGGCCACGGAGATAGGGCGGTATGGGCCGGGAGGGCGGTCGGTGTACGTGGGGGAGGGGCGGCGGCTGGAGTGGCGGGGGGATCTTCCCGGGGTGCGGTGAGTCCGAAAACTCGCTCTTGAAAGCCTGAACTCCCAGTAGGCAAGGGCCAGTTCAAGCCGTTGATTTGATGCACTCATGACAATGAGTGGCACTCGGTGTCAGTCTTCTGTCTCGCGTTCACCGTTTCTTCACGTCCGCATCAGGCGACACCCCCCACCTGCGTTCCGTCCGCCACGGCCTCTCGACCAGAGGCCGACCGCAGAAGGAGACCCCTTTGCCTCGGCGACCCCGACTCCTCCCCCAGCGCAGACGCGCTGCTCTGCTCGCCCTCACCGCCGCCGGCGCCCTGCTGGCCGTCGGCACCCAGACCGGCGGCGCCACGGCCGCGCCCGACGCCACCGGCCCGAAGAAGATCAGCGCGATACCCCGCGCGGGTGCCGCGCAGCTCGCCCTGACACCCGCTCAGCGCACGAGCCTCCTCAAGAGCGCCACCGCCTCGGCCGCGACCACCGCCCGCAGCCTCGCCCTCGGCGCCCAGGAGAAACTCGTCGTCCGCGACGTCATCAAGGATGCCGACGGCACCGTCCACACCCGCTACGAGCGCACCTACGCCGGCCTGCCCGTCCTCGGCGGCGACCTCGTCGTGCACACCGCGACCAGCGGCCGTACGACGACGTCCAAGGCGTACGAGGCGAAGCTCGCCGTCCCCACCCTCACCCCGAAGATCTCCGCCGCGACCGCCGCGGGCAAGGCGCTCGGCGCTGCGAAGAACGCCGACGTGGCCAAGGGCGAGACCGAGAAGGCGCCCCGGCTCGTCGTCTGGGCCGGCGAGGGCAGGCCGGTCCTCGCCTGGGAGACCACCGTCCACGGCACCCAGGCCGACGGGACCCCCAGCGAGCTGCGCGTCGTCACCGACGCGGCCTCCGGCAAGCAGCTCGTCGCCGAGGAGGAGGTCCACACCGGCACCGGCACCGGCCAGTACAACGGCACGGTCCCGCTCGGCTCGACGCTGTCCGGATCGACGTACCAGCTCGTCGACGGCGACCGCGCCGGCCACCGCACCTACGACCTCAATCAGGGCACCTCCGGCACCGGCACCCTCTTCACCGACGCCGACGACGTCTGGGGCAACGGGCTGCCGAGCAACCGGCAGACCGCCGGTGTGGACGTCGCGTTCGGCGCGGCGGCCACCTGGGACTACTACAAAGAGGTCTTCGGCCGCAACGGCATCCGCAACGACGGCGTCGCCGCCTACAGCCGCGCCCACTACGGCAGCTCCTACGTCAACGCGTTCTGGCAGGACTCCTGCTTCTGCATGACGTACGGCGACGGCGCGGGCAACAACAACCCGCTCACCTCCCTCGACGTCGCCGCGCACGAGATGACCCACGGCGTCACCGCCGCCACCGCGAACCTCGACTACTCCGGTGAGTCCGGCGGCCTCAACGAGGCGACCTCCGACATCTTCGCCGCCGCCGTCGAGTTCTACGAGAACCTCCCCGCCGACCCCGGTGACTACCTCGTCGGCGAGAAGATCAACATCAACGGCGACGGCACACCGCTGCGGTACATGGACAAGCCCTCCAAGGACGGCTCCTCGCACGACTACTGGAGCTCCGCCCTCGGCGGCGTCGACGTCCACTACTCCTCAGGGCCCGCCAACCACTTCTTCTACCTGCTGAGCGAGGGCAGCGGCGCCAAGACCATCAACGGCGTCTCCTACGACAGCCCCACCTCCGACGGCAAGCCGGTCACCGGCATCGGCATCCAGAACGCCGCGAAGATCTGGTACCGGGCGCTGACGACGTACATGACGTCCTCCACGAACTACGCGGGCGCGCGCGCCGCCACGCTGTCGGCGGCCACCGACCTCTTCGGCGCCTACAGCCCGACCTACCTCGCCGTCGCCGACGCCTGGGCCGGGATCAACGTCGGCAGCCGCATCGCCCTCGGCGTCAACGTCGCGCCGATCCCCGCGCAGGTCTCCGGGGTCGGACAGAGCGTCTCCCTCCAGGTCGACGCGTACACCACCAACACCGGGTCCGCGCTCACCTACGAGGCCACCGGGCTGCCCGCCGGGCTCTCCATCAGCCCCACCGGCCTCATCTCCGGCGTCCCGACGACCCTCGGCACCAGCGACGTCACCGTCAAGGTCACCGACGGCACCGGCGCGTCCGTCTCCCAGACCTTCAGCTGGCGCGTCGCCAACATCTACGCCAGCTCGACCCGCGTCGACATCCCCGACAACGGGGCCGCCGTCGAGTCCCCGGTCACCATCACCGGCCGGGCCGGGAACGCCTCCGCCACGACCGAGGTGTACGTCAACATCGTCCACACCTACCGGGGTGACCTCACCGTCGACCTCGTCGCCCCCGACGGCACGGTCTACTCCCTGCTGAACCGCGCCGGCGGCTCCGCGGACAACGTCGACCAGACGTTCACCGTCGACGCGTCGTCCGAGACGGTCAACGGGACGTGGAAGCTGCGGGTCCAGGACCGGGCGTCGATCGACGTCGGGTACATCCAGCGGTGGCAGATCACACCGTGACGTCCTTGAAGTGACCGCGCCCGGCCCCTTCTCGGAGGGGCCGGGCGTATCGGTGTCCCCGGGCGGGTTCAGGTAAGGGTGACCTCCCAGGTGTCCACCGCGAAGTGCACCGTCATCCCGTGGCGCGCGTACAGCGCCGGTGCGCCCGTCGTGTTGTCGGTGTCCACGCCCAGGCCCACCGTGTCGCGGCCCAGTGCGGCGAACGTCGCGAACGCGTGGCGCAGGAGCAGTCCCGCGAGCCCTTGGCCGCGCGCTTCGCGCAGGACGCCGATGCTGCGGATCCAGCCCATCGCCGTACGGTCGTTGCGGGCGATCAGGAAACCGGCGTCGCCGCCCTGGTCCGTGCCGGCGATCCACACCAGCGACCAGTCGACCCGCTCGCCGTCGATGTCGTGGAACCACTGCTCGTACGTCCGCGGCTGGAAGTCGAAGTGCTCGGCGAACGTGGCCAGGTAGAGCGCGTGGACGAGGCGCCGGTCCGCCTCGCCGCCGCAGGCCCGCAGCCGTACGCCGCCGGGGAGCTCGACGGGGTGGTCCTGCCCGGGAGAGACGGGCCGGTGCAGGACGTGGTACCGGCGTACGACGTCCCAGCCGCGAGCCGTCAGCACGTCCTGGTCGAGCGTCGCGCGGACGTTGAGGTAGAGGTGGACGACGGCCCGCTCGGCCCCGTTGGCGCGGGCCTTCTCCAGGGCCCTCGCCTCCATCGCGGCCAGGACGCTCCGGCCGGCCTCCTGGTGCTCGGGGAGGACATAGTGGTCGATGTCGATCCGCTCGCCCTGCGACTCGTCCCACAACAGGCCGTACACGACGAGGCGTTCACCGTCGAAGGCGAGCCACGAGTCGTGGGCCAGGTCGGTGTCGGGGTGCTTGAGGTCGGCCTCGACGGTGTGCTGATCCGTCTCGGGCCGACCGACCTCGATCACGTCGATCGCGTTGAGGAGGCCGGTGATCTCGGGGGCGTCTTCGAGGGTGGCCGGGCGTATGAGGTACGGCATGCTGCCAGGGTCCGGGGGCGGGGCGGGGGCCGCAAACGAATTTCGCGCGGGGAGCCGGCCCGGGCGCCGCGGTGTCGCAGGTGAACTTTCGGCGACTCGAACTCCAAGGCGTGGCAATGGAGTTGCCAGCGTGGGGCACGGCGGGGGCAAGTCGTCGGGCAAGGTGGGCTGGGTTCGGTAAAGGCGTCTATCCGCGTAGAACCTCCGAGTGCTGTCATGTGCGCGACCGCCCGGACCGTTGCCGGGCCTTCGTCGGGAGACCTCCAGATGTCCCGTACCACTCGCCCCGTGGTGACCGCCCTCTCCGCCTTCGCCCTCGCCGCCGCCGGACTCACGTTCACGGCCGGTACGGCGCACGCGCAGTCGTGCAGCCAGTCGTACCTTCCCCTCCCCGACCCCTCCTGCCAGCCCGGCACCCTCAACCCCGATGTCACGCAGGACACCATCGGCTCCACCATCTGCGTCTCCGGGTGGACCGCGACCGTCCGCCCCTCCAGCTCGTACACGACCGCCCTGAAGAAGCAGCAGATCGTCGAGTACGGCTACAGCGACACCAGCACCTCCGACTACGAGGAGGACCACTTCATCCCCCTCGAACTCGGCGGCGCCCCCAAGGACCCCGAGAACCTGTGGCCGGAGCCCGAGTACGGCGACAAGACCGCCGGTAACAAGGACACCGTCGAGAACAGGCTCAAGAAGGCCGTCTGCGCGGGCCAGGTCAGCCTGACCGACGCGCAGAACGCGATCGCCTCGGACTGGACGACGGCGCTGTCGAACCTCGGCCTGAGCTGACCCGGCCCGGTGGTGGGGGGTGGTCAGGTCTCCTGGAGCGGCGCGTACGCGTCCGCGGACAGGCCGAACGTCCAGGCCACCCCCTCGCGCGCGGTGCGCGTACCCGGCGGCACCCGCAGCCAGTACACGTTCCGCGAACCGTCCGGCTCCGGCGTGGAGTTGACGACCTCGACCATCACCACGGGCTCGTCGATCCCCATCTCGATCCGCCACAGGACACCGGTCTGATCCCGGTGGACCGGCCGCGCCCCCGAGTCGGCGAGATACCGCTCGTACCCGTAGAACTCCAGCATCACGCGCCGCAGTTCGGCGTTCTCCTCGGCCTGGATGCGCTGCGGCACCAGGGTCCGCAGCTCGTCGAGGAAGCCCGGCGGCACCGGCATCCCCCGCCACGCGCACAGCGCGAACCCGTCGGGGAACGCCAGTGCCGGACCGTCCCCCCGGTCGAGCCGCCCCGCCTCGTCACGGTGCAGCTCGACGGGCCGCTCGCACACGACGGCGACCTTCTCGAAGGCCCACCACCAGCCGGCGCTGCGACAGACCTCGACGAGCCCGTCCAACGGCCCCTCGGCGGCAGGGCGTTCGGCCTCGGACCGGTGCTCCGCAGGTGCCGTCGCCCCGGCCGCCCCGGCGCCCTCACGCCTCGGCGCGCCCCCGGCTTCTTCCGTCGCCCCCGTGACCCCGCCCGCGAACGCCGCCAGCCACGGCGCGTCGTGCTGCCCCAGCAGCGCGTCCAGCAGGATCAGCCGAGCCCGGCCCGCCCGCTCCCGGCCGACCTCCTCCAGGACGCCGTCCCGGATGCGGTCCACCAGCGACTGGGTCAGCTCCCAGAGCCGGCCACCGGTCGCGGACCAGTGCGCGGACCAGCCCTCGGGGCCCAACTCGGCGTGCAGCCGCCGCCGTTCCACCGCCCACGGCTCACTGCGCACCGCCTCGCGGACACTGGCCCCGGGGTCGGTCAGCGAGCCGACCACGGCCACGCCCTCCAGGGGCGAGCCCGCCCACAGGATCCGCTCCGGCCCGGCCAGCCCCGCCCGCCGGTAGGCGAGCCGGACACCCGCCTCGGCCCGCTCCCGGTCCGCCGGCACCGCCGACGCCGCGCAGGCACGCCACTCGTTCACGTTCATCCTCGAAACCCCTCAGTCCGCCACGATCCGCACCGACCCGGGCACGTACTCCCGCTGCCGCACCACCCGGTACCACCCCGCCGGGAGCACGATCGTCGCGTGCTCCTCGTGCAGCACCCGCCCGCCCTTGGGCACATGCAGCAGCATCGGCCCCAACGGCTCCGGCTCCCGCACGAGTTCACCCGGACCCACCACCGCGTGCGCATGCCCGGTCACCTCGCCCAGCGCCAGCACCAGCCGCCCCCGCCCGTCCCGCGCCTCTCTCGGCGCCCGCTCCACATGCCCCGGAACGGCCTCCTCGGCGACGGACACGATCAGCACGTCTCCCTGCCGGTACATGGACACACCCCCTCCAACTCGACCGCGGCACACCTCGCGCCGCCCTCATGACCACGACCGTACGACCCACCACTGACAACGCCCCCGAACCCGCCCCCGGCACCGCGCTGTCAGTGGCGGTTGGTACAACTTGCGGCAACAGGCCACACCCGCCGCGAGCATGGAGCAGCCGCATGACCGTCCACGAGCACCTGAAGACCTTCCACGAGCTGCCGGTGCACGCGGCGCCGCACCCCAAGGACAACAGGCGTCAGCCCGCCGCGGACTCCGTCGCCTGGCGCGTCGCCAGCCACGTGTACGACCACGACCACGAGTGGACGGACGCCTTCGCCCGCTTCCTCGACAGCGTCGACAGCACACAGGTGAAGGCGATCGTGGTCGGCGCCTGGGAGGAGGCGTACGAGACGGACCCGGCGGCCGTCATCGAGGCGATCATCGCCGCCAAGGACCGGCTCCCCGCGCTGCGCGCGCTGTTCCTCGGGGACATGACGTCGGAGGAGTGCGAGATCTCCTGGATCAACCAGACGGACGTCACCCCGCTCCTGACCGCGTTCCCGGAGCTGGAGGAACTGGGCACGCGCGGCGGACAGGGCCTGTCCCTCGACGCCGTGGCGCACCGCGCGCTGCGCCGCCTGACCATGGAGTCCGGCGGCCTGCCCGCCGCCGTGGTGCGCGGGGTCGCCGCCTGCGACCTCCCGGCCCTGGTCCACCTCGACCTGTGGCTCGGCACCCCCGACTACGGCGGCGACGCCGAGATCGCCGACCTGGAGCCGATCCTGTCCGGCGCCCGCCTGCCGAGCCTGCGCCACCTCGCCCTGCGCAACAGCGAGATGCAGGACCAGGTCGCCGCGGCCGTCGCCGCAGCCCCGGTCGTCGCCCGCCTGGAGACCCTCGACCTGTCGATGGGCATCCTCACCGACGACGGCGCCGCCGCCCTCCTCACCGGCCAGCCCCTCACCCACCTCAAGACGCTCGACCTGCACTACAACTACCTCACCGACCCCGTGCGCGAACGCCTCACCGGCATCCTGGCCCCGGCCGGCGTCGACCTCTTCCTCGACGGCGACGACGCGGAGGAGGAAGAGGACGACGACGAGGTGTGGCGTTACGTGGCCGTGGGGGAGTGACACCGATGCCGCCCGCCCCCGCACCGATGCCGCCCGCCCCCGAAGAGGCCCGCGCGCCCGCGTTCACGGTCGTCGGCAACCCCGAGAACCGCCGCGTCACCCTCTTCACCGACGCGGCCCGCGCGGCCGGCCTCCCGGCCCCGCGCATCCTGGCCTGGGCGGACGTCCTCACGGCGGGCGGCGCCGACTTCACCCCCGGCGAACTCGTCCGCCTCGACTCACCCGGCGAGAACCCCCGCGTCGACCGCGCCCTGCGCGCCGCCGACGACCCCACCCGGGTCGAAGGCTCTGCCCGCTGGTACGACGCCTTCCTCGCCGCCTTGGCCACCCTGCGCGGCGGCACCCGCCTCCACGACCCCGACGACCTGGCGGTGCTGTTCGACAAACGCCGCTGCCACGCACGCCTGACGGCGGCCGGCGTCCCCGTCCCGTACTCGCCCGCCACCGACGTCACCGGCTGGGACGACGTCCGCGCCCTGATGCGCGAGCACCGCATGCCGAGGCTCTTCGTGAAGCCCGCGCACGGCTCCTCCGCGTCCGGCGTCCTCGCGATCGAGACGGCGGGCGGCGGCCGGATCCGCGCGACCACGTCCGTCGAACGCGCCCCGGACGGGCGGCTGTTCAACTCCCTCAAGGTCCGCCGCTACGACAGCGAACGCGAGATCGCCGCGATCGTCGACCGGCTCGCCCCGGACCGCCTCCACCTGGAGCGCTGGTTCCCCAAGGCGTCCCAGCGGGCCCGCGCGGCGGACCTGCGGGCCGTGGTCGTCGCCGGACGCGTCACGCACGCGGTGGTCCGCACCAGCGGCTCCCCGCTCACCAACCTGCACCTGGGCGGTCGCCGAGGCGACCTCGACGAGGCGCGCGCGGCGGTCGAGCAGGCGGGGGCGCGCTGGAGCGACGTCCTCGGGGCGGCCGAACAGGCCGCCGCCTGCTTCCCGCGCACGCTGTGCGTCGGCGTCGACCTGCTGCCGGCGGTCGGCTGGCGCGGCGCCGTCGTCGGCGAGGTCAACGCCTTCGGCGACCTCCTCCCCGGTCTCACGGGCCTGCCCGGCAGCGGCGCGGAGGGCCTCGACACGTACGCGGCCCAGATCCGCGCCGCACCGGCCCACGCTCGACGGCTCACCGCGAACCCCGCCCGGAACCACGGAAGAACCACCCATGCACACGCCTGACATGACGAGGATCGTCGGCAGCCACGACCTCCTCCTCGTCACCCTCGACACCCTGCGGTACGACGTCGCCGCCGAACTCGCCGCCGAGGGCCGCATCCCGAACCTCGCCCGCCACCTCCCCGACGGCCGCTGGGAGCAACGCCACGCCCCCGGAAGCTTCACCTACGCCTCCCACCAGGCCATCTTCGCGGGCTTCCTGCCCACCCTGGCCGCCCCGGGCCCGCACCCGCGCCTGTTCGCGGCACGCTTCGCGGGCAGCGAGACGACGGCCGACGGCACTTTCGTGTACGACACCCCCGACCTGGTCTCCGGCCTGGCGAACGAGGGCTACCGCACGGTGTGCGTCGGCGGCGTCGGCTTCTTCAACCTCCGGGGCCCGCTCGGCACGGTCCTGCCCGGCCTCTTCCAGGAGGCCCACTGGGAACCCGAGTTCGGCGTCACCTCACCCCACTCCTTCGAGAACCAGGTCACCCGCGCCGAACAGGTCGTCGCCGGACTCCCGCAGGACCAGCGCCTGTTCCTCTTCGTGAACGTCTCGGCCCTGCACCAGCCCAACTGGTTCCACCTCCCCGGCGCCACCCGCGAGGCCGGAGACACCCGCGCCACCCACGCCGCCGCCCTGGAGTACGTCGACCGGCACATCGGCCGCCTCTTCACCGCCGCGAGCAGCCGCCGCCCCTGCTTCACGATCGTCTGCTCCGACCACGGCACCGCCTACGGCGACGACGGCTACACCGGCCACCGCCTGGGCCACCCCTCGGTGTGGACGGTGCCCTACGCCCAATTCGTCCTGAACCAGGGGGAGACAGCGTGACCACGAGCCCCTACCAGTCGTACGTGTACGCCTACCCCCACAAGACGGCGTACCGGAAACTCGACGCCCGCCCGCCCCTCACCAAGCTCTGGGCGGACGAACCGACGAACGCTCTCTCCCTGTACTTCCACATCCCCTTCTGCGAAGTCCGCTGCGGCTTCTGCAACCTCTTCACCCGCATCGGCGCCCCCGACGGCCTCACCACCGCCTACCTCGACGCGCTCGAACGCCAGGCGAGGGCGGCCCGCGACGCCCTCACCGAACCCCGCTTCGCCACAGCGGCGTTCGGCGGCGGCACCCCCACCTTCCTGACCGCCGCCGAACTCGACCGCCTCTGCGACCTCGCCGAACTCCGCATGGGCGCCGACCTGAAGGCCATCCCCCTCTCCGTCGAGGCGTCCCCCGCGACCGCCACCGCCGACCGCCTCCAGGTCCTCGCCGACCGGGGCGCCACCCGCCTCAGCCTCGGCGTCCAGAGCTTCGACGACACCGAGGCGCGAGCCGCCGTCCGCCCGCAGAAACGCGCGGACGTCGAGGCGGCGCTCGGCAGGATCAGAGACGCCCGCATCCCCGTCCTCAACATCGACCTCATCTACGGCATCGACGGCCAGACGGACGCGAGCTGGCTGAACTCCCTCGACGCGGCGCTCGCTTGGGACCCCGAGGAGCTGTACCTCTACCCCCTGTACGTCCGCCCCGGCACAGGGCTGGGCCGCCGCGCGCCCGACGCCCCCGACCCGGCGTGGGACCAGCAGCGGCTGCGGCTCTACCGGTCGGGCCGCGACCACCTCCTCGCGCGGGGGTACGTCCAGCACTCGATGCGGATGTTCCGCCGCGCGGACGCCCCGGACCAGGGCGCCGACGACTACGCCTGCCAGACGGACGGGATGGTCGGACTCGGGTGCGGGGCGCGGTCGTACACGCGGGAGGTGCACTACTCCTTCGACTACGCGGTGGGGATGAGCGAGATACGCGGGATCATCGACGACTACGTGGCCACCGAGGACTTCGCGCACGCGGAGACCGGCTTCGCGATGGACGACGACGAGCGCCGCCGCCGCTACCTCCTGCAATCCCTCCTCCAGGCCGAGGGGCTGCCCGCGGAAGGACAACGGGAGCACTTCGGGCCGGAGTTGACGCGCATGGCCGAACGCGGCTGGCTGACGGAGACGGACGGCCGGCTGAAACTCACCCCCGAGGGCCTCGCGCACTCCGACGCGATCGGGCCCGAACTCTTCTCCCCGGCGGTACGCCACCGCATGGCCGCCTACGAGAGGAAGTAGCCCCCGCGATGGACCTCACCCTGCTCTACCGGGGCCCGCTCGCCTCCTGCGACTACGACTGCCCCTACTGCCCGTTCGCCAAGCGCCGCGACAGCACGGCCCAACTCCGCGCGGACCGCGCCGCGTTGGACCGCTTCACCGAGTGGGCCCAGCACCAGACCGACGACCGCCTGAGCATCCTCTTCACCCCCTGGGGCGAGGCCCTCACCCGCTCCTGGTACCGCCGCGCGCTGGCCGGCCTCTCCCACCTCCCGCACATCCGCCGCGTCGCCGTCCAGACCAACCTCAGCTGCCGCACCGACTGGCTGACCGACGCCGACCCCGACACCCTCGCCCTGTGGTGCACCTACCACCCCGGCCAGACCCCGTACGACCGCTTCCTCGCGAAGTGCCACGACCTCGCGGCGAAGGGGATCCGCTACAGCGTCGGCATCGTCGGCCTGCCCGAACACCTCGACGCGGCACGGCAGTTGCGCGCCGCCCTCCCCGACCACGTCTACCTGTGGGTGAACGCCGCCGAGGGCCACACCTACGACGACGCCTGTGCCGCCGACTGGACCGCCCTCGACCCCCTCTTCCCGTACAGCCGCCACCCGCACCCCAGCGCCGGACTCCCGTGCCGCACCGGCGAGTCGGTGATCTCGGTGGACGGCGAGGGGACGGTCCGGCGCTGCCACTTCGTCCGCGCCGAACTCGGCAACCTCTACGACGGCTCCTACCGGGCCGCGTTGCAGCCGCGCGCCTGCCCGCTCGCCGTGTGCGACTGCCACATCGGGTACGTCCACCTGGAGACCCTCCCGCTGTACGACGTGTTCGCGGGAGGGGTCCTGGAACGTATCCCTACGGCTGCCGCGCGAGCCGCAGGGTGAGGATCTGGAACGGCCGCAGCGAGAACCGCACCGCGTCGCCGGAGTGCTCCGCCGACTCGCCCTCCAGCGGGCGTTCCAGCAGGTCGGTCACGGTCGCCGAGGCGAGCGGGAAACCGGCCGTGAGGGTGGCGCGGGCGCGCGTGCCCCGGGACTCGAAGAGGCGGACGATGACGTCGCCGCTGCGGTCGTCGGCGAGCTTGACCGCCTCGATCACGACACCGTCGTCATCGACGGCGACCAGCGGGGCGACCGTCGCGGAACCGGGGACGGTCCGCTCGTGCAGGTTGACGCGGTACCCCTCGCGCACCGCGTCCGCGACTTGCGCGCCGATCAGCAGGCCGTAGGACAGGCGGTGCGTGCCCTGGTCCTGGTCGGGGTCGGGGAAGAGGGCCGCGCGCAGCAGGGTGAGGCGGACTGTGGTCGTCGTGCCGCCGTCGGCGCGGACGTCACGGGTGACGTCGTGGCCGTACGAGGAGTCGTTGACCAGGGCCGCGCCCCAGTCGCGCTCGCCGACGTGCAGGTAGCGGTGCGCGCAGATCTCGAACTTGGCGGCGTCCCACGTGGTGTTGGTGTGGGTCGGGCGCTCCACGTGGCCGAAGGGGATCTCGGCGGTGGAGTGCGCGGCGCGGACGTCCAGGGGGAACGCGGCCTTGAGGACCTTCTCCCGCTCGTGCCAGTCGACGACCGTGTCGACCGACAGCCGGCGCGAACCGGCGGGCAGGGTCAGCGTCTGCTCGATCCGCGAGTCACCGAACACGCGGACCACGTGGACGCCGTCCTCGGTCGCCGTGACCAACTCGGCCTCGGTGAGGTCGCGGACGGAGTTGCGGTAGAAGACGTCCAGGTCCCAGGCGTCCCACTGGTTCGGGAAGTCCTGGTGGAGCTGGAGGAGGTTGCCGACCGCGCCGGGCGCGAGGGCCTCGCGGTCGGCTTCGAGGTCGTAGGCGGAGGTGACGAGGCCACGGGAGTCGATGGTGACGCGGACGACGCCGTTGTCGAGGACGAACGTCTGATCAGCAGACTCCGGCCTTACGGGTGCCTCCGGCAGCCCTTCCCGAGGCGCCGCCCCGAACGCCGCCACCCCGCCCCGCGCATGCGGAGCCGCGTTGAACACGACCGTCCCCGCACCCTCCCCGGCCAGCGCCCCCAGCGCCGACCCGATCAGCCCGTTCAGCTCGCCCGCGACCCGCGCGTACGTCTCCTCGGCCTCCCGGTGCACCCACGCGATCGACGTCCCCGGCAGGATGTCGTGGAACTGATGCAGCAGCACCGTCTTCCACAGCCGGTCCAACTCCTCGTACGGATACGGCGCGTTGTGGCGGACGGTCGCGGTGGCCGCCCACAACTCGGCCTCCCGCAGCAGGTGTTCGCTGCGCCGGTTGCCCTGCTTGGTCGCCAGCTGGCTGGTGAGCGTGCCCCGGTGGAACTCCAGGTACAGCTCACCGGACCAGACGGGCGCGCCCCCGTTCGCCTCGTACTCGGCGTGCGCCGTGCGGAAGAACTCCAGCGGGCCCGCCATCTCGACGCGCGGCGCGCCCTCCAGGTCCTTCATGCGCTCGGCGCGGGACAGCATCTCGCGGGTGGGACCGCCGCCGCCGTCGCCGTAGCCGAAGGGGATCAGGGAGTGGTTGGCGCGCGCCTTGTCCTGGAAGTTGCGGACGCTGTGGGCGACCTGGGCGCCGGAGAGGTCGCCGTTGTAGGAGTCGACCGGCGGGAAGTGGCTGAAGATGCGGGTGCCGTCGATGCCCTCCCACCAGAACGTGTGGTGCGGGAACTTGTTCGTCGTGTTCCAGGAGATCTTCTGCGTGAGGAACCACTTCACCCCGGCCAGCTTCATGATCTGGGGGAGGGCCGCGTTGTAGCCGAAGGTGTCCGGCAGCCACATGTCCTCGGTCTCGACACCGAACTCGTCGAGGTAGAACCGCTTTCCGTGCACGAACTGCCGCACCAGCGCCTCGCCGCCGCTGATGTTGGTGTCCGGCTCGACCCAGAGGCTGCCGGTCGGCAGGAACTGGCCCGTCTTCGCCTTCTCCTGGGCGCGGGCGTACACCTCGGGCCGGTGCTCCTTGAGCCAGGCGAGCTGCTGGGCCTGGGACATGACGAACCTGAACTCGGGGTGGTCGTCCATGAGTTGGGTGACGTTGGAGACCGTGCGGGCCACCTTGCGGACCGTCTCGCGCAGCGGCCACAGCCACGCCGTGTCGATGTGCGCGTGGCCGACGGCGGTGACGCGGTGGGCGCCCGCGTGCGCGGGGGAGGCGAGGGCGGGGGCGAGCGCGGCGCGGGCCTGCGCCGCCGTACCGCTGATGTCCCGCAAGTCGATGGCGTCCAGGGCGAGTTCGATCGCGCGCAGGATCTGCCAGCGGCGCGGGTCGTCCGGGGAGAGCTCGTGCATGAGCTGGCCGAGGACGTCGAAGTCCTGGGTGAGTTCGTGGACTTCGCGGTCGACGACGGCCAGGTCCATGCGGCGCAGCCGGTAGACCGGGGCGCCCGGGTCGGCCGCCGGGTCGCCGAGCCAGGGGGCCGGGCCGCCGACCGAGACGGGGACGAACTGCACCTGGTCCTGGCCGGTGTGCATGACGACCGGGTTGGCGGCGGCCTCGATGAAGACGGTGAACTCCTCGCCGCCGAGAGCCTCTTCGGTGACCGGGAGCCAGGTGTTGCGCGGGTTGAGGGCCTTCACGGCGGTGCCGTCGGCCCGGTAGACGAGGCCCTCGGCGGAGAAGCCGGCCGAGTGCGTGCCGAACCCGAGGTCGAGGACCGCCTCCACCGGCAGGCCCGCCCACTCGGCCGGTACGGTCCCCGTCACCTTGAACCAGCTCGTCGTCCAGGCGGGCCCCCACGGGTCGCCGACCTGCACCGGACGGAAGGGAGCGGCGAGCCCCTCGCCGACCGGCACCGGTTCGCCCGGCACGTCCCACGCCTCGACCGACAGGGGGACCGCGCGGGCGTGGACGGCGGGCCGGATGCGTTCCTCCAGCACCCGGCGCAGCCGCTGTTCGGTGACGTCACGGTCGTTGTGCATGTGGATCTCCGTCGAAAATGGGGGAGTTCAAGCGGGGAGTTCAGCCCTTGAGCGCGCCGCCGAGCGCGAACCCGCCGCCCAGCTTGCGGGCCAGCAGCAGGTACAACATGACGACGGGCAGCGAGTAGATGATCGAGAACGCCGACAACTGCCCGTACTGCGTCTGGTCATGGGCGCTGAGGAAGGTGAACACGCTGACGGACGCGGGGAGTTTCTCCGGCGACAGCAGCAGGATGAAGGGGACGAAGAAGTTCCCCCACATGCCGATGAACGTGAAGATGGTGACCACGACGACCCCGGGCCGCATCAGCGGCAGCACCACCCGCCACAGCACCTGCATCGTGTTCGCGCCGTCGATCCGCGCGGCCTCCTCCAGGACGACCGGCACGCCGTCCATGAAGTTCTTCATCAGCCAGATCCCGAACGGCAGCGAGGACGCGGCCAGGAACAGGGTCGTCCCCGGCATCGAGTCGATCAGGTTGACCTGCACGAACATGCTGTAGACGGGGATCATCACGGCGGTGATGGGCAGTCCCGTCGAGAACAGGATCGTGTACAGGAACGGCCGCCGCACCCGCGACCGGTACCGGGAGAGCGGGTACGCGCACAGGATCGACGCCGCGACCGTGATCGCCGTACCGAAACCGCACAGCAGCAGGCTGTTGAGCATCGGGCGGAAGGTCGTGTCGACGTTGAGGACCGCGTCGAAGTTGTCCAGCGTGAGGGTGTCGGGGAGCTTCAGCCGGAAGGTGTTGAGGTCGCTGACCGAGGCGAGGACCATCCACAGCAGCGGCAGGACGTACAGGACGGACACCGCGAGCAGGACGACGTTCACCGCCAACTTGCCTGGTCTCATACGGCGTTTGCGCGGCGCGGCCGGTGCCGTGGGGGCTTTCGAGACGGGCGGGGTGGCGAGGGCGGCGGCCATCAGTCGTCCTCCATCTTGAGCAGGCGGATGTACACGATCGAGAACAGGGCGCCGACCACGAGCAGCACCAGCGCGATCGCCGTGCCGTACCCGATCAGGCTGTTCTGGAAGGCCTGTTGGTACATGAAGATCGGCAGGGTCTCGCTCTTGTTGCCGGGACCGCCGCGCGTCATCGTGTAGATCAGCCCGAAGACCGACAGGGTCTGGAGGGTGATCAGCATCAGGTTCGTCAGGATCGTCGGCCTGATCACCGGGAGCGTCACCCGCCACAGCCGCTGCCAGGCGTTCGCGCCGTCCATCTCGGCGGCCTCGGTGAGTTCGGCGGGTACGTCGTTGATGGCGGCGGTGAACACCATCAGCGAGAACGCCGTACCGCGCCACACGTTGGCCAGGCACACCGCCAGGATCGGCATCGTGTACAGCCAGTTCTGGGTGGGCAGGCCGATCGCGTCGAGGAGCGAGTTCAGCGAGCCCTGGTCGAAGAAGAAGGCGTACATCAGGTACCCGGCGACGACCTCGGGCAGCACCCAGGCCGCGATGACGACGCCGCTGATGAGGGAGCGGACCGGCTTGCTGGCCTTCTGCATCATCAGCGCGAGCGCGAGGCCCAGCGTGTTCTGGCCGACGACGGCCGAGCCGACGACGAACACGAGGGTCAGCTTCACGGCGTTGAGGAAGTCGTCGTCCTTGAACGCGCGGGTGAAGTTGTCGAAGCCGACGAAGTTCGTGCCGGACGTGCCGGTGAGCTGCATGTCCGTGAACGCGTAGTAGACGCAGTACGCGATCGGGCCGGCGAGGAACACGGCGAGCAGGATCACCGCCGGGACGGTCGGCAGCCCGCGCAGCAGCGAGCGGACGACGGGCGCGGGGGCGGCCCCGCGAGAGCGCTTCTCGCGGGGCGCCAGGGGGGAGACGGCGGTCACTGGGTGCCCTCGACCGTGTGGTCACCGCCGACCGCCGACTTGACATCGTTGTCGTACGTGTCTGCGGCCTTGTCGACGGACGCCTGTCCCGTCGTCACCGACTCCATCGCCTTCTGGATCGCCGTCGAGACCTGGTTGTACTCGGGCAGACCCGGGCGGTAGTGGGTGTCGGCGACCAGCGTGGTGAAGAACTTGTTGGTCGGGACGGCCTTCAGGTACTCAGGGTCGGCGGCGACGTCGGCCCGCACGGCGATGCTGGCGTTGATGATGTTCCACTTCGCGGAGTTGGCCTTCGTCTGGAGCGTCCCGGAGAGGAACTTCCAGGCCAGGTCGGGGTTCTTGGCCTTCGCCGGGATGGACCAGGCCCAGCCGCCTGACATGCTGGTCGCGCCGGGCGCCTGGCCGTTCTGGGTCGGCATCGCGGCCGTCCCCATCACCGTGTTCCACTCCTTCCACGGCGTCGGGCTCGTCGTCCCCCAGTTGTTCGGCATCCACGAGCCGTCGATGTCGATCGCGAGCTTGCCCTGCGGGATGAGTTCCGTGCCGACCGTGGTGCCGAAGTTGGCGCCGAGCGCCTGCTCCTTGGCCGGGCCGAGGCCGTCGTTGTAGACGGTGTGCACGAAGTCGAGGGCGTCCTTGAAGCCCTGGCTGCCGACGACCCACTTCTTCTGGGAGGCGTTGTACAGCGAGTTCCCGGCGGCCTGCGTGCCGTACAGGAGCATCTCGAAGCCCTGCATCGAGGACGCCTCGCCGCCCGCCTGGCCGGTGTAGAGGTTCAGCGGGGTGACGCCGGGGAGCTTCGCCTTGACCGTGCGCGCGGCCGTCAGGACGTCCGCCCAGGTCTTCGGCTGCCACGGGACCGCGATGCCGGCCTTCTGGAAGAGCTGCTTGTTGTACCAGATGCCGCGCGTGTCGGTGTTGTCCGGGACGCCGTACACCTTGCCGTCGGCTGCGCCCGTGACCGCGCCCTTCGCCGCCGCCGCGTACTGGGACCAGTCGGCCCACTGCGCGGTGTAGGAGTCGAGGGGCTTGAGGTAGCCGCCCGCGATGTCGGAGTTGATCAGCGCGGTGTCCTCGTAGACCAGGTCCGGGGCGGTCGAGGGGGACCGCATCATGAGCTGGATCTTCGTGTAGTAGTCGTTCTCGGAGGCGGTGACCGGGACCAGCTGGACCTTGGTGCCGGGGTTGGCCGCCTGGAACTCCTTCACGGCGGACGCGAGGAAGTTCGCCTGGAGCTTGACCGTGCTGTTTAGGTTCTGCCAGTAGACGACCTTGACGGTCTTGGACGAACTGCCTGACGACCCCGAACCACAGGCGGTGACAGCCAGTGCGGTGGCGGCGGTGAACGCCGCGGCGGTGACGATTCTCGTGCGCACAGTGGTTCCTCCGGAACGCGAAACCTGGGGGAATGACGAGATGTTCTACGGCTCTTTCCGGCCACGAGGACGAGCGTGTGCGCCGCTCTGACCTGGCCTCGGCGCCACATCACCCGGCCCGTGCGACCGGATTTGATGGGCGTCAGCTAAATCCAATTGATGGATTAAGTCAATGCTTCCGGAGTGTAAACTTTCGGCCTGCGGCGCGCTCTGGGGGAGCGGCCGGCCGAGGTGAGGGGTCCAGGTGGTACGGGTGACGCAGCAGACGCGGGCACAGAGTGTGACGGACGAGGCACGCGTGCCCCAGGGGAGTCCGGTGACGACGCCGAGCGGCACGAACCTGCCGCGCGTCGGTGGCTACAACCAGGCCGTCGTCCTCGACGCCGTCCGGACGTCCGGGGAGATCAGCCGCGTCGAACTCGCCGCGCTGACCGGCCTCACCAACCAGACCGTCTCCAACGTCGTCCGCAAGCTCCTCGACGCCGGGCTCGTCGCCGAGTCCGGGCAGGCGCCGTCCAACGGGGGCAAGCGCCGTACGCTCCTGTCGCTGCGGGCGGACGGGGCGTACGCGGTCGGGGTGCACCTCGATCCCGACGCCGCCGTCATCGTCGTCGTCGACCTCGCGGGGCAGGTCGTGGGCAGCCGGCGGCTCAGACTCACCGACCCCTGGGACCCGGCCGGCATCGTGGACCGCGTCTCCCGGGCCGCCCTGCGGCTCGTCGAGCGCGCCGGCGTCGACCGCGCGCGGCTCCTCGGGCTCGGCGTCGCGGCGCCCGGACCCCTCGACGGGACCACCGGGGCCGTCGTCTCGCCGCCCAACTTTCCCGGGTGGGGGCGGGTGCCGCTCACCGAGATGTTCGCCGAGGCCACCGGGCTGCCCGTCGCCCTCGACAACGACGCGACTGCCGCGGCCATAGGGGAACGGTGGATCGGGGGCGCCGAGCGGGCCGGGAGCTTCCTCTTCGTCTACCTCGGGACCGGCGTCGGGGCCGGGATCGTCCTCGACAACACCGTCCTGCACGGCGACTCCGGGAACGCGGGCGAGTTCGGGCACATGCCGGTCGAGCCCGGGGACCGGGTCTGCCAGTGCGGCGCCAACGACTGCCTCGGCCCCTATTGCAGCCCCGCCGCGATCATCGAGGACCTCTTCGACCGCCACGGCCCGGGCACCGCCGCCGGCCTCGGCCTCATCGGCGGCCCCGACTCCGTCCACCTCGACTGGAAGGCCCTCCGCAAGGCCGCCCGATCCGGCGACGACGCGGCCCTCGACGTCGTACGCCGCGCCGCCCGCCGCATCGGGCAGGCCGCGCGCGGGGCGACGAGCCTCCTCGACGTCGGCCGCATCGTCCTCGGCGGCGAAGCGCTGCGGGGCATCGAGGGGCTGATGCGGGAGGAGATCGAGGCCGCCGTCAACCGGACGTCCGTCGCCCGCACGATCCGGGGCATCACGGTCGAGCCCAGCGTCATCGGGGAGACGGTGGGGGCGGTGGGGGCGGCGTCGCTGGTACTGCACGGGAACTACGCGCCGGGGTGGAGGCTGTTGCGCGAGGCGTGAAGAGGAGCGCTCGCCGTTCGCTCCGGTTCCCGGTGTCCCGCCGGAGGCCGGGGGTGTCACAGGCGCTTCCGGGGTGTGGGGGTGACGTAGACATGATCAGGGCGGCGGGCGCGGGCGGTGATCCACCCCGTAGGCTCAGCACCGTATGCGTCACACCGCCCAGCCGTGTGCTCTGGGCCGATCAGGCAGGAAAACAGACTCGACGTGTTCAGTTACACCCCCATCTTCGACCGCCTCGTCGCCGAGCGCGGGGACATACCGGCCCAGGTCCGTGCCGAGGCGGAGGGGATACAGCGCGATCTGGCCCGCATCATCCAGGCCCCACCGATCGGCGCGGGCCCCCTCGGGCGCCGGCCGTACTCTCCTGACGGGGGGTCCGGATCCGCGTTCTTGTGAGGGGGACGACGCGGGCGTCGGGCGGGGGTTCGGCGCGAGCGTCCTGACGGGGAGTGGGGGTTTCGCGGGGGAGCGGGGCGGGGTGCCGCGGCGGATGGGGTGTGCCGGGTACGTGACCTGCCCGTACCCGATGGGGAGTACGCGTACGCCGCCGGCCGGACCGCACAGGAGCCGAACCGGCGGCTGAGGGGAACGCCGGGCGGCGGGGCAGGGCTCCGGGGCAGCACAGGGCGGGGCCTGGCGGGCGGATCAGGGCCCCGCCGGGTGAGACGAGGCGCGGGCGCCCGAAGGCGGTGGGTGTTCGGGGTGCGGTCGGTCGAGGCGAGCCAGTGGCGCCCGCAGATGACGGCAGTGCCGGGCGAGGGGGTGGCGGGCGGATCAGGGCTCCGCCGGATGAGGCGAGGCGCTGGTGCCGGAAGTCGGCTGGGTGGGGTCTGGCGGGGGTTCGGGGTTCCGTCGGCCGGCGCGCGCCATGTGCCGTGGGGTCAGGCGAACTGCCGGTGTCCGGGGTGTGGCCGCGCGGAAGACCGGCCCTGCATCACCGGCCGGTGCTCGCCGGTTCAGCCGCCTTCCGTGCCTGCGGCGAGGTTCTCGGTCAGCCAGAAGGCCGCCAGTTCGGTTCGGGAGCGGGAGCCTGTGCGCTGGAACAGCCTTGCCAGGCGCTGCTCCACGGTCTTGGGGCTGCACGCGAGGTCCGCGGCGATCTGCCGGTTGGTCGCGCCGTCGCTGACCATGCGCAGGAGTCTGCCGTCGGCGTCGCTCAGCTTCTCGTCGGCGCGGCGGAGCCGGGGGAGGGGGATGTCGCGCAGGCGCGCGGCGCGGTGGGCGGCCGTCCGGAAGGGGCCCCCGAGGCCGAGGCGGCGGGCCTCGCGGACGGCCTCGGCCAGCCAGGGCCGCGGATCGTCGGCGAGGTGCGTCAGGGACATGCAGCACAGGACACGCAGGTCGGCGTCGCCCCGCCGCTCGACCATCCGGTACGCGGCCAGCGCGCTGTCCGTGTCGCGGTGGGCCAGGCCGCGCGCCAGGAGGAGGGCCTCGTGGGTCAGCGGCGCGTCCACCTCCTCGTGCAGGGTTTCCAGCTCCTCCACGACCTGCTGGACCAGGTGCGGCCGGCCGTCGAGGGCGGCGAGCGAGAGGATGCCCAGCAACAGCCGCTCGACCCCGGCGAGTTGCCCGTCCTTCCGCGCCCGCCGCGCGTCGTACCAGGCCCCCTCCAACGCCTCCTCCGCCCCGCCCGACCAGTACCGGACGGCCAGCCGCGCCCGGCCCGCCAGCGGGTGGGTGAGGGTGTCGGGGACCAGACCGAGCCACGTACGGGCGTGTACGAGGTCTCCGCGCGCACAGTGGATCTCCGCGGCCAGCGCCCGCGCCGGGTAGGGGGTGCCGGCCTGGCGCACCTCGATACGCCGGGCAGCCGCGAGAGCGGCGTCCCAGTCCCCCGCGAGGTGGTCGCGCACCATGCCCCGGTACGTCGCGGCGACGCTGTCCGCCGACGTGACGTACCGGTCCCCGAGGACAGCCGCGAACGCACCGGACAGATCCGCGTGAGCAGCCGCCTGCCGCAACCGCTCCAGACTCCCCTCATCCACCGCATCCCCGGCCAACTCCCGCCGCGCCCGGCCCAGTTCGACCCGCCCACCCATCGCGGCGGCAACCAGACGGAGTTCCGCGGGGGAGGGCAGGGGGGTGAGGGGAGGCGTGGGGTGGGGCGTGCGGGAGTGGTCGGTGCGCGGGGTGGGGTGGGCGGCCGGGAGGGGGCGTCCGGGGCCAGTCTCCGGGGTGGGGTCGGTGGCCGCGCGGGGGTGCTCGGGGTCGGTGTACAGGGTGTGGTGAGCGGCAGTGACGGGACGTCCGGGGGCGGGGTCGGCAGTCGTGAGGGGACGCCCAGGACCAGCCCCCGGCATCTGGTCAGCGGCAGTCAGGCGCCGTTCAGGACCAGCCACCGGCAGTCGGCCGGCGCCCTGCGCCCTTCGGGACATGAGCGGGCCGATGCCGAACAGGCCGCCGAGCGCCGCCAGTTCGCCTGCGGCGGGAAACTCGGCGGCAGCCTTGTCGGCCTCGGGCGCGCGGTGTCGGCCGAGCTCAGCCCACGCTTGCGCGGCGGGGGCGCTGTCCGGGGTGGGTGTGGGCGGTGAGTCCAGCTCGGCGTGCGGTGGCCCGTCGAGTGTTGGCGGGGCGGTTGTGGTGGGGGACTCGGCGTCGGGCGTGCGGTGTTGGTGGAGTGGTGCCCCTGCCCGTGCGGCGTCGATGTTGTCCGGGTCGGGTGTGGGCGGTGAGTCCAGCTCGGCGTGGGGCGGCCCGTCGAGTGTTGTCGGGCCGGCTACGGCGGGGAACTCGGCGTCGAGCGCGCGGTGTTGATGGAGTGCCGCCCACGCCCGTGCGGCGGCGATGTTCTCCAGGCCGGGTGTGGGCGAGATGTGGAGGACGGTGTGCAGGGGGTCCCCGAGTGCGAGCAGGCCGTCGTGGTCCCCGTGCCGCAGGCTCAGCGCGCTCGCTTCCCGGAGCACGTCCGGTGTGAGCGGATCGTCCGGTGCGAGGCGGGTGAGTGCGGCGGCGTAGGCGCGGGCCGAGCGGGGCCAGTCGGTCCTGGCGTCCTCGCGGGCCGCCGCGAGGAGCAGCGGGACGGCGATGGAGTCGGGGACGCGCGCGCCGGACGCGGCGACGCGGTCGGCGAGCCGGGGATGGCTGCGGCCGGTGACGCCGGCGCCGATCCGTTCGGCCAGCGAGGTGACGTACCGGGCGGAGTTGGCCTGGACGTCGCGGTCGAGGGGCAGGTTCCGCAGGGCCGCAGCGAGGGCGGGGACGGCGAAGGACAGGCGGCCCCGGGGGTCGGCGGCCAGGATGCCGTCCGTGATCAGGCGGTCGAGCCGGCGTTCGAGGGCGCGGGCGCCGGAGGACGGCGTCATGCGGAACGCGTCGTCGACGTGCACCTCGGCGTGGTCCAGTACGCGGGCGGTGACGATCGCGGCTTCGACGGTCCCGGAGTACGGGGGTTCGTGGGACCGGCCGAACTCGAGGGGGAACGCGTCCTCGGTGGCGAGCCGCAGGTCGCGCGCGGGGCGGGCGAGGCACATCAGGCCGTCGAGTTCCAGCAGGTCCCCTTCGTCCAGGGTGCCGAGGACGGACAGGACGGCCCGCGGGTTGCCCGCGAGCCGGCCCAGGGCCCGGGACACGGCGTCCGCCAGCGCGGGATCGGCCGGGCGCCCGAACCGCCGGGTGACGTGGAGGCCGACCAGTACGGCGACGTCGGCCGGGCGCAGCGGGGGGAGTTCGAGGACGTGGTCGGCCGCGACCGAGGGCTGGGCGCGGCGGGCGGTCATCACGACGGGTACGCCGTACGGCCGGAAGACCCGCAGCAGCAGCCCCAGCGCCTCGGCGGCGGGCGGCGGCAGGAGGTCGACGTCGTCGACGGCCAGGGCGAGCGGCATCCGGCGTGCCGCCGAGGCCAGCGCCCCGGACAGCGCGGACAGCCCCTCCGCCCCGCCGACCCGCCCCGCCGCCCGTAACCGCGATCTCACGGGCCCCGGCAGTCCGGCCAGCCGGTCGTCCGGGTCGGTGAGGACCAGGCCGCGATCCGCGGTCACGGCGATCGCGTCGTCCGTGTCCTGCGTGTCCTTCGGGCCGACCCGCACCACCGCCGTCCCGGCCCGGGCCGCCGTACGCCGCGCCTCCTCCAGGACGGTCGTCCGGCCCGTCCCGGTCCCGGCGGTGACGAGCAGGACACACTCCGCGCCGCCGGTGGCCCGGAGAGCGTCCGTCAGTGTCCCGATGTCGCCGTCCCGGCCGACGACCGCCCCGCGCCGCTCCCGCACCCTGCCATCCCGTTCCTCGTGGTCACCCCGGGGGGAAAGACGACACCCGGCCGTTTCCCGTTCCCTTTGCCCGGACGAAGATGATCATCTCTCGGTCGCGGCTCGTAGGGTCGGCTCACTGCCGGCTCACTGCTGGCTGCTCACTGACGGGGAGCCAGGTCTCGTACGTACGTCTCGGCGACACGTCTCGCAACACGTCTCGGAAACCGGAGGATGACCGTGGGGTCGCACACCGACGAACTGGTCCGCTGGGGCAGACCCGCCCGCATGGACCGCACCGACGACCGCCTGCTCGGCCGCGAACGCGAGTCGCGGCGGCTCGACGGCCTGCTGGGCGATCCCGACGGTCCGCGCCTCGTTCTCGTACGGGGCGAACACGGGGTGGGGCGCAGCGCGTTCCTGCGTACGGCCGGTGAGCGGCTGCGGGCGAGCGGGGGCGCGGTGTACGCGGTGGACTGCGTGCCCGGCGACGCGGACCGGCCGTTGCTGCTGGCGCTGCGGCTGGTCATGACGCTGCGGGAGCGCCGGCCGGCGGTGGATCGGGGGGACCGGGCGGCGACGGAGGTGTTGTCGGCCGTGGACCGGGGGGATCTGGCGTCGACGGAGGCGTTGATGCGGGCCGTCCTGGCCCGGTGCGCGCCGATGACGGTCCTCGTCGACGACGCCCAGTACGCCGATCGGGGCTCCCTGTCCGCGCTGAGCCGGATCGACGTCCCCGGCGTACGGCTGGTGGTGTCGGTGGCCTGCCGGGACGGCGCGGGACCGGACACGCCCGCGCCCGCCGACGGGGACGCCCCGCACCACGTGCTCGACACGCCCTCGGCCGACGCGGTGGTCCTGGGCCCGCTGGGCCCCCACGACACCGACGCCCTGGTCGCGCGCTGGCTCCAGGCCGAAGCGGACACCCAACTCGCCCGGCAGATACGCGAGTTGACGCACGGCCTCCCGGGAGCGGTCGAGGCCCTGCTCACCGCGTGGACGCGCCAGGACGTGATCCGGGTCGCCGACGGCCACGCCTTCGTCCCCTCCAGGGCGACGGTCCCGGTGCTGCCGGACGACGACCGCTTCCTCACGGCCCTGGACCGGCTCGGCGAGCCCGCGCGCACGGTGGCCGCGGCGCTGAGCATCCTGGGCCCACTCGGCGAACCGGCCCTCCAACTCACCGCGCAGTGCACCGGCCTGTCCACCGAGGCCGTCCACGAGAGCGCCCGCCGGCTGGCCGAGGCGGGCATCGTCGACGAGGCACCGGGCCTGCCCTACCGCCTCCCGCTCACCGCCCACGCCGTCCGCGAGCGCCTGAGCCCCGTACGACGCAGCCGGCTCTCCGCCGCCGCGGTCGAGGCCCTGTGGACCGACGCCGGATCGGCGCGCGGCGGCACTTCGGCCCCGCCCGCAGAGCCTGGACACCCCGACGGCACGGCCCCGGAGCCCGGCCTTCTCCGGAGCGACGCCGGATCGGCGCGCGGCGGCACTTCGGCCCCGCCCGCAGAGCCTGGACACCCCGGCGGCACGGCCCCGGAGCCCGGCCTTCTCCGGAGCGACGCCGGATCGGCGCGCGGCGGCACTTCGGCCCAGCACGCAGAGCCTGGACACCCCGACGGCACGGCCCCGGAGCCCGGCCTTCTCCGGAGCGACGCCGGATCGGCACCCGGTGACACCTCGGCCCCGCACGCAGACCCCGGCCCCCTCGACGCCGCGGGCGCCCTCCTCGGCGGCACGGATACCCCCGCCTACCGCGCCGACCGCATCGCGGATGCCGGGAGCCTGGTCGACCGGGAACGCGCGGTGGCCGAACTGACGGACGCCGCCCGGCAGATACGGCCCGGCATCGACGACGGCCGTGTGCTGCGGTGGCTGCGGGCGGCCCGTGACCTGACCGAGCACGCCGACGCCCGCGACCTCGTCCTCCAGCAGTACGGCACGACTGCCTACCTGGCCTGCGACTACGCCGCAGCCCGGGCCGCCGCCGAGTCCCTGCTGCGCGACCCGGGGCCGACGCTGAGCGACCTCGACCTTCAGGAGGCCGCGTGCCTGATCGTGGCGGTCACGGCCAATCAGCGCGACTGGCCCACGATGTCCCGCCTCGGGACCGCCCACTGGTGGGACGTCCTGCCGGTCCCCGCCCTGGCCAGGGTGACCGGCCGGGCCCTCGCCCTGTGCCACCTCTCGCGCTGGCGGCAGACGGAGGACCTGCTCCGTACGACCGAGGCGGTGTGGAACACCGGCCCCCGAGCCCGCGCCGCACCCGCCGTCTTCCTCGCCATGGCCGAACTCGGCCTCGGCCGCCCGGAGCCCTACCGGCGCGCACTGTCCTTCGACGAGGCACCCCAACTCCCCCCGGGCAAGGTGTATTCGCTGGCCGGCGGCATGGTCGACAACCTCCTCACCCGCTACGACCTCGCCGGCGCCACCGCGCTGCTGGCGACCACCGGCCTGACCGTGCCCGTGCTGCCGCCGCTCAGCCGGTTCCTCCACCACCACCTCACGGGCGACTGGGACCAGGCCCTGGAGTCGGCCCGCAGGCTCCTGGCCGGCCGCGAGATCCAGTCCACCCCGGTGGCGGACAGCTCCCTGCTCCCCGCGCGGACGGCGGCGATCCTCCTCGCCCAGGGCCGCGTCACCACCGCCCTCCAGCTGGTGCGGGACGCGGACGGCGAGGGCGCCCCGCCCCAGTGCTCCCTGCACGCGACAGAGGCCGAACTCCTCATGGCCCTCGGCGACTTGACCGGAGCCGAGCGAACCCTGCGCACCGGCCTGGACCGGACCCGGGCGCACGACCAGACCTACGGCACGGACGAACTGTGGGCCCTGCTGGCCCAGTTGACGTCCCAGGCCGGACGCGACCGCGAAGCGGCGGAGTGTGTGCGGCACTTGGCGGACCTCGTCCACCGGACCGGCACCGACCGCACCCGCCTCCTGCACCTCCTCGCCTCGGCCCGCGTCCAGCGCGACGAAGCGCCCGGCACCGCCCACCGGGCCCTGCGCGAGGCCGTGGACCTCGCCCGCGAGCGGGGCCTGCCGTTCGAGACGGCGACCACCCTGGTGACCGCCGCCACGGCGGGCGCGGTCCCGGCGGCGCTGCTGCACGAGGCGTACGAGGTGTTCGGCCGGACCGGCGCGGCCCTGTGGCGCTTCCGTACGAGAACCGCGCTGCGGGAGGCCGGGCTCACCGTCCCGGGCCGCAGCCGGGCCACCGCCGAGAACGACGGCCTCCTCACCACGCTCCTCACCGAACAGCTCACCACCCGCCAGATCGCCCGCGTCCTCCACCTCACCGAGGACGCGGTGTCCCGCCGCCTGTCCCGTCTCTTCGCCCGCACCGGCAAACGCTCCCGCACGGAACTGGTCACCGCCTCCCTCACCCCGACGTTCTGACCGGCGTGTGTGACGGTGTGTCAGAACCGGGACTCCAGCGCCCGCCGCAGCCGCCCCGACCACTCCCGAGCCGTGCCCTGCCGGGCGAACTCCCCGGTCCACTCCACCTCCCATCCGGTGACCGTCGCCGGATCGAACTCCCCGAGGACCCGGCGCAGGAGGTGGCCGGAGAGGCGGGTGCGCGGGGACTCCGCGAGGAGCACCGCGTCGTACAAGTCCTTGCCCTGGGCCCGCCCTTGGGCTGTCGCGTCGGTGTGCAGCCAGCGGAGTTTCCAGGCGAGGGAGAGGGTGCGGGACGCCGTGCGGACGGGGGTCGGTGGGCGGTCGGTGATGCGGGGGACCAGCGTCCAGACCGGCGGCTCGGGGAGCGACTCGTCGCGGGCGAAGTCGAGTTGGGCAACTCCCGTGAGCGTGCCGGGGTGTTCGAGCCGCCAGGGGATCGAGAGGCGGACGCCGGGGGTGTCGTACTCGGCGTAGGTCCACTGGCCGTCGTCCCGCGCCCCGGCGGCGTCCAGGACGACACCCGCGCCCGCGTACGGCCGCTCCCGGACCCGCTTCAGCAGGTCCTGGTACGGGGGGCTGGGGTCGATGTCCTCGGAGTCGAGCCAGGACAGCCCCTCGGGCGGCAGGACGGCCCGCTGTCCGCCCGTGCCGAACTCCTCCTCGCGCCACAGGTCGTAGCGCGCCGCCCCCGCGAACGCCTCCGGCCACTGCTGGACGTCCTCGATGTGCCGGGCGTAGGGGTACGGGTCGAGGGGGTCGACGCCCACCTCGTCCTCCAGGACGACCCAGTCGAGGTCGCCCGGCGGGCGCGCCGCGTCCCCGGCCCAGGCCGGCATCGTCATGCTCCCGCGCAGTACCAGCGAGGAACTCCACGGGGCCTCGGCGATGAGCGCGAGCACATGGTCGAGGGCGATGCGCCGCTCCCTTTGTGTCACGTCGCGGACGCTAGCAGCGACCACCGACAACGGGTCCACCGCAGGAGGGTAAGCGCTTTCCGAAATCTCCCCGCGACATCCTTGACAACGTCGCGCACCCCGACCCAGACTCACACCGCGTTGATCACCCCAGGTCAAGGCCGACGCCGAGCCGCGTTCATCCCGTAAGAAGGTACTGCCGTGCCCCTGCGCTCCCGTAACTCCCGGCGCCCCCGCACGCGTGCGCTGATCGCCACCGCCGTGGCCCTCGCCGGTGTCGCCGCGCTCGGTGCCGGCGTCCCGGCGTCCGCCGCCGACCGGTACGCCGCGCCCGCGCCGAACACCAGCCAGTTCAAGGGCGTCAACTGGGCGGACCCGCGCGACAACTACGCCAACGACGAGGTCCAGCTGTCGGGGCTCTCGCTCTCGGACACGTACGCGCAGACGTACCACAAGGCCACCCGCATCATCTCCGCGTTCCGGGCCAACCTCGGCGCCAACACCGTGCGCCTCCCGATCAACCCGTACACGGTCAACGGCGATTACTGGCACTCGTACCGCGCGGTCATCGACGCGGCGACCCGCCAGGGCTTCAAGGTGATCGTCTCCTACTGGGAGGGCTCCGGCACCCAGAAGGACGGGTTCATCGACGACACGGCGACGTACTGGCCGATGTGGAAGACCGTCACCAGCGCGTTCCAGCACAACAGCCTCGTCTACTTCGAGCCGATGAACGAGCCGCACGGCTACACGCCCACCGAGTGGGCCGACCTCGCCGCGAAGTGGATCGGCACGTTCCCGAAGATCCCGCGCAACCGGATCTTCGTCAGCGGCAGCGGCTACAACGACAGCGTCGTCTCCGTCTGCGCGGACCCCCGCCTCAAGGGCACGTACCTGTCCCTGCACCACTACGGCTTCTGGGGCAACCGCACCTACGACGAGTGGGTCACCGACCTCAAGACCCGCCTCGGCGACTGCGCCTACCGCACGGTGGCCGACGAGTTCGGCGCGACCATGACCAGCGGCCTCGACTACAACGGCTCCAACGTCGGCAACAACGAGATCTCCTTCATCCAGGCCGACACGGACGTCTTCCGCGAGCTCCACATGGGCTCGGTCTACTGGCCCGGCCTGCGCACGGGCGACACGTACTCCCTCCAGACCCTGACTGGCCCCGCCGCCAACCCTTGGCTGGCCACGACCAACAAGTCGGGCGCGGACCGCCTGAAGTGGGCGTGGGGCCGCTAGAGCGGAACACGTACAGACCGGAACACGTACGAGGGCGGGGCCGAGACGGCTCCGCCCTCGCGCATTTCCCGCGGCGGCACGACCGGGGCCGCGACCCGGTGGTTCTCCGGGCGCTGAACGTCGCTTCCGTGACGCCGAGTCGGGACGAGCCCGGCGGTTCTAGATCTCCAGCTCGCCCTCGATGCGCTTCAGCGCGTGCCGCGCCAGGGCCAGGTTTCCGCGGCCCCGGTCCAGGGCGAGGTACAGGAACAGGGTGCCGCTGCTGCTGACGAGGGGGCGGATCAGGTGGTACTGGGCGCCGAGGGTGATGAGGATGTCCTCGACCGTGTCCTGCATGCCGAGGAGTTCGAGGGTGCGGGTCTTGGCGCGGACGACCTCCGTGTTGCCGGCGGCGGCGACCTCCAGGTCGAGGCCCGGGCCGCCGCCGAGGACGCCGAGCGACATCCCGCTCTCGTAGTCCACGAGGGCGACACCCAGGGCGCCGTCGATCGTCATCGCTTCCTTGAGCGCTGTCTCGATGTTCATGTGCTGCCCTTCGCTCTGTTCACTCTGTGCGGTCCGGCGATGTGACGACGGGTCAGAAAATGAGCGACGGACGCCCTGTCCTGAACCTTTCGGATTAAACTACTGTGCCTTCAGTTGCGATGTGAAGCAAAAGTGAAGGGGAGTCCCGTTGTCATCAGTCGAAGCCTCCCTGAGGCGCCTCCTGGATCTGCCGGGCGTCACGGGTGTCTCGCTCATCGACGCGGTCACGGGACTGACGTACGGCGACGCGGGGGAGGGCGGCTCGGACGCCGTGGAGTGCAGCCGCCTCGCCGCGTCCGTCGAGAACAGCCTCAACGCGGCTGGCGCGCAAGGGGAGTTGGAGAGCATCGTCATCACGGGCGGCAGCCGCCAGCTGGTCGTGGCGACCGTGCCGCGCCAGGGCGACCCCCTGCTCCTGACGGCCGCGCTGGAGCGCGGCCAGGCCAACCTCGCCCTGGTCCTGCACCACTTGGGCCGGTACGCGGCAGAGGTGACCGCATGACGCCCGCGCCGGCCCCGCGCAACCTCCCCGCCCTGCTGGCCGCGTTGCACGCCGAGGGCCGCGACGCCGCGGTCACCGTCTCGGGCACCCCCGGTGGCACGATTCACGTACGCGCGGGACTGGTGACCGCCGTCGACACCCCCGGCGCCCCGAGCGCGGAGTCGATCCTCCTCAAGTCGGGCCGTGTGGACGACGGTTCCTGGACGGCGGCCCGCGCTGCCCACGGCGACTTAACCCAACAACTCCAGGAACGCGGCGTGTTGACCCCGCAGGAGTTCGAAGTCGCCTGCACAGCAGCTCTGTTCGACGGAGCCTTCGCGCTCGCCCTGGGCCCCGGCGCCGTCTGGGAGGTCCGCGACCCCGCCCCGGACGTCGTCGCCGCCCGCGCCTTCGCCCCGCACCTCGTCGCCGCCGAGACCACCCGCCGCCTCGCGGTCCTCACCGAACTCTGGGGCTCACCCACCGAGTTGGCCCGCACCAGACTCCGGGCGACCGACACGCTCCGCCCCGAAACCCTCGGCGCCCGCCACACGGCGCTCCTGGACGCGGCGAACGGCCGCCGCACCCCGCGCGACCTCGCCTTCGCCCTCGGCCGGGGCACGTACGCCGTGATGCTGGACCTCGCCCACCTGCGCACGCGCGGCCTGATCCACCCCGATGCGACACCAACGGCCCGCCCCAGCACGGCACTTCGCCTCCCGGGACCACGCGCCGCCGCACCCCGCCCCCCGGCCGCAAGCACCCCCCTCCCGACCCGCACACCGGGGACGCACCGCCCTCACCGATCGGATACCGTGTGAACCCGCGCCGGCGCAGGAAGTCCCGACAGCGCTACCTCACGCTCGCCCGGCGACACCGACTCGACCCGCCCGCCGACGTCCCGCCGCCGCTCCCCGTACGCCGCCCCGGCGCGTCGGCCGGCCGCCCCGTCCCCCCGGATCTCAAGGAGCACCGGCCTGAGGCGTCCCTCCTGTACCGGGTACGCGACCGTCTCGCGGCCCTGCCCTGACCTCTCCCCACGCACACCCGCACGTCCGCTCACCAGCAGGGATCGCCGATGTCCGAAGACCACCAGTCCGAACCGCTCGTCGAGGTGCTCGCCGCGCTGCGCGAAGGGGTGATGGGTGTCGCCGAGACGGTGATCTCCACCGTCGACGGCCTCCTGGTCGCCGCCGACGTCGACGCCGTGCACGCGGAGTCCGTGGCCGCCCTCAGCGCCGCGAGCTACAGCCTGGCCCGCCGCATGGCCCAGGAGGCGGGCGGCACCGGCCTGCGCGACGTCACCACCCGCAGCGCCGACCGGCACATCGTCGTCCTCGCCGTCAACGACCGCGCCCTGCTGACGATCGTCGGTGACGACGGCCTCGACGTGGCCCGCCTCCAGCGCGAGATCCATCCCACGCTGGAGAGCCTCGCGAAGCTCCTCGACAGCGACACCCCCGCCTGACAACGAACCGCCCCCACCGTCAACCACCCGGTGGGGGCGCCCTCCTGACGGGCCGTCAGTCCTTCTTCTCGCCCAGCTTCCCGATGTACTCCTGCGCCTTGTCGACCGCCGTGTCGATCTTGTCCCCGTGCTTGCCGCCGGTCCTGTCGTCGATGAAGTCCCCCGCCTTCTCCAGCCCGGCGGAGATCTTGTCCCCGTGCTCCCCGGCGAGCTCCTCGACCTTGTCCTTGAGTCCCTTGAGGTTCTTCAGCCCCTCGAACACCCGCACATCTCCTCTACAGCGATGTAGTAACGACCTGCTCATGATCCCATCCCCGGACGCCTCGCCCAGCCAGGCACCCACAACTCCCCGGCCGGCGCCACTCGTACCGCCGCCAGGTACTCCCGCAGCACCCCCAGCCCCGGATGCGGATTCCCCGCCCTCCCACACCAGCGAGTGCGGATACACAGGCGTCGGAGCGCGCAACGGCACCAGCCGCAGATCGTGCCCTGCTGGTCCTTGCCACGTCCGTAGGTGTGACACAGGATCCGCTGCGGTGAGGTGTGCGCGTCGGGACGCAGCCAGCAGGTGATGTCGGCGGCCAGCACCAGCCGGCCGTCCGCCGCCCTCGGCAGCGGCACCGCAGCCAGGGCCCGCCGCAGCCGAGCAATGTCCATCCGACCCGCGGCCAGGGCGTCATACAGCCCGCCGTGTCCGCGGCGATGCTCGCCCACCAGCGAGAGTTCCACCAGCGAGCGGACCGGGCCGTCCGCACACAGCACGGCGTCGGCCAGCTCGAACAGAGCATCCGAACGCCTCGTCAGACAGGAGTAGAACTCGCCCCGGAAGCATGACAGTTCCGCGAACGGTTCCTGCCGGACAGCATGGTGCAACAGACTCATCCCCACGGCCTTCACGCTGATCACGTGTATTCCTTGGTCGGAGCACATGGTCAGCCGAAGGCCGCCTGCGCATAGGGCAGTTACCGACGCGAGTGATCAAGTACGACGAGCCGTTCGAGGCCCGAGGTTAAAGATCAAGCTAGGGCGTGTATCGAATGTGCTGGTCGTAGCCACTCGTTGATGGTCGCCTCTTAGCAGACCGCCAACTTGTCATCCTGCGTGGTCACTGCGCGGTTTCTCTTGAGGCAATTGATCCGGTCACGCCACTCTCGCGTCCTCACCGGCCAGGAACGGACGCAGCAGTGCGAGCAGGGCGTGCGGCCGGTGCAGGGGGATGATGTGGCCGCAGCCTTCGATGACGTGTCCGGTGAGATCGTCGGTGACCGGTCGGAGCTGGCGTTCCAGCGCAGCACCGACAGGCCGGGCGCCCAGCGCCATCGTCGGCACTGTCAGGCGGGCAGTGGTGACCGCCTGCTCGATCTGTACCGTGCTCTCGGGTAGGGCCCGGTAGTACGAGAACGCGCAGCTCAACGCCTGGCGGCCGGTGTATGCGCGCACGAAGGCGTCCCGGACGTCGGGGCGCACCCCGTCGCCGAGCGTGCCGGCGCGCAGAAACCAGTCGACGTAGGCGGCCTCGTGGCCCTCCAGTACGGTCTCGGCGAGGCCGGGTGCGGCGGAATGGAAGCCGAACCACCACGGTGGCCCGTCGGCAAGGAAGTCCTCGGCGCCGGGCAGGCTGCCCAGCAGGGACTCCATGACGACCAGGCGCCGGACGAGACCGGGGCGGCGCAGAGCGAGGAGGAAGGCCGGCGCTGTACCCGCGTCGATGCCCACCACCGCGGCCGAGGACACGCCAAGCGTGGTGAGAAGCGCCGCGGCGTCCTCGGCCAGGGTGCCCGCGTCGTATCCGGAGGCGGCCCGGCTGCTCGCTCCGAACCCACGCAGGTCCGGCGCGATGACGCGGTAGCGGCCGGACAGATCGGCCATGACGTCCGTCCACAGCTCCCAGGTGTGCGGGAAGCCATGCAGCAGCAGGACGGACGGGCCCGATCCGGTGAGGGCGACGTTCAGTTCGACACCGTTGACGGGGACGCGTCGCAGCTCGGGCATGGAGGGACTCCAGTGTGCGGTGAGGAATGGTGACAGGGTCACGCTAGGGAACTAGCCTGGTCCGCCCAAGACGGCACTTTCTCTTCAGGTGGTGAGCTCTGGGTGACCACGTCGAGTCCCGGCGGACGTGACCAGCGGCCCGGTGAGCGCGGTGATCTGCTGGATCCGCGCTGCCCGACTCGCCAGTTGCTCGACCGCATCGGCACCAAGTGGACGTCGATGACGGTCAAGGTGCTGGCTGAGGAGGCTCCAGGCGAGGTCCGCTTCGCGGAACTGCGGCGCCGTATCCCGGGCATCTCACAGAAGATGCTGTCCGCCACGTTGCAGAGCCTGGTCCGCGACGGCCTGGTCGCGCGCCGCGTGGAACCCACCGTGCCGCCCGCCGTCCACTACCGGCTCACCGAACTCGGCCTTTCCCTGGAAATGCCACTCTCCGCCCTGCGGGTCTGGGCCGAGACACACATGCAGGAGATCGACCGCAACAACCAGCTCGCCGACGAGTCGCGCCAACCATCGAATGTGCTGGTCATAGCCACTCATTGAGGGCCGCGACGAGGACGGTCGCCTCGTAGCGGACCGCCAACTCGTCGTACGGTGTGGCCACCGCCCGGTGTCTCTTCAGCCGATTGATGCCGCACTCGACGGCATGCCTCGCCATGTAGTCCTCGCGGTCGAACTTCGGCGGACGGCCGCCGCGCGAGCCGCGCTTCTTGCGGGAGCGCACGCCTTGTCCGCGCGCACCCGCCTCGGGCGGGGCACCCTGATGCGGCACAGGACAGCCTCGAACTGCGGGGAGTCGCCGCGCTGTCCGGCGGTGATCACGATGGACATGGGCTTTTGCCCCTGCTCGACGGACAGGTGCAACTTGGTGGTCAGGCCGCCGCGCGAGCGTCCGAGCCCGTGGTCGGTCGGCTCGACGGTGACGCCGCCGGGCGGCTCCTTCTGGAGGTCCCCCTTTGCGCGCCCCGGCGGCGTGCTGGTGGGCCCGCACGATCGTGGAGTCGACGTTGATGTCCCAGGTGAACGGATCCTTCGCATCCGCCCGCGCCTGGAAGGCGGTGAAGATCTGCCCGCCAGAGGACGCCGGTGCGGACCCGGAACCGTATGCCGTCGATCAGCTGCCGCCGGGTCCATATCGGCGGCCGACCGGGCTTCTTGCCCCTCGGTAACAGCGGCTCCAGCGCGGTCCATTGTTCGTCCGTCAGATCTCCACGTGCCACGAATCAAGATCACCTCACAGCCAGGATCCCTCTCGATACACGCCCGGCGGACCGAAGCCGCCTACGCTGGCCACTCATCCAGGTCGGCCTCGGTACGGCCGAGCAGGATCTGGTCGAAAAGGGCCCCGCCGCCGTCGGTGCGCAGACCGATCTGGGTGATCCTCTTCAGCTTGCCGGCGGCCTGCGCCCACAGATCGATACGCACCAGCTTCCAGTCGCCGTGCGGAAACTCCTCCTCCGGGATCATGATCTCGGTCACCTGTGGCGCGGTCGGGAAGTGCGAGACTCCGGCGTTGACGGACACGTAGTGCAGGTTCTCCTGGTGGCCGCCCCCGTCCGCGTCCGCGCTGCCTCCGGAGCCGAGGCGCAGGCCGATCCCGGTGGTGTGGTCACTGAGCGCCTTCCAGGCGAACTGGAGATAGCGGTACTGGCCCGGGGCGGCCGGGTGCTCCACGATCTCGAAGTTCCAGTCGTGCATGGTGTCCAGGAAGAAGAAGCCGTGGCGGATCGGATACTGGCCCCGCGGCATCGCCACCGGCACCCGCAGACACCGGGTGCCGGAGTAGGCGCCGCCCTCCTGGATGTCGACGACGCTCCTGGGCTGGGCCAGCAGGTCCTGTACGTCGTCCGCACGGTCGTCGAAGAGAACGGCGACGGCGTTGTCCTCGACCACGTCCCGGTGCGACGCGCCGAGCACCTCGCCGTGGAAGACCAGTTCGCCGAGCCTCAGATTGCCCTGCGGCCAGACACCGCCGCCGGTCGAGACGAGGCGGAAGCGCCCTGAGTACAGCTCCAGGTCGTGGCTGTGCAGGGCCTGGTCGGACAGCAGCATCGGGCCGTCCCGCCAGGTGGCGTTGCGGGCGTCCCACCACTGGATCAGGACGTCCCGCAGCCAGGACTCGGGGTGTGCGGGGTCCTCGGCGAACGTGACGCCGGTCAGCTTCAGCTGGTAGCGGAAGGTGTCCACGGTGAGCTCGAAGTGGGGGTCCGCGCCGACCGATGCCAGACCTGCGAGGAGCGGCCGTTTCAGCCAGGGCTGGGCGGGCGGGGCGGCACTGCCGTCGGTCAGGGGCGCGAAGACACTCGGCGCGTGCGGGTCCGGGTCCTCCTGGTTCGGGCCCATGTTGTAAGTGCCGAGTGGGCTGGTCATCTGCATGAAGAGGTAGGCGTGGGTGTCCACGACGAGGTTGGGGGTCAGTTCGAGCGGCTCGGATCTCGCGTTGCCCCAGTCCGTCCTGCGCACCACCGGCACCGGGTCCGGGGCCGTCAGCTTGCGGCGGATGTCCTGCTCCTCGGGGACCAGCCGGGTCCGCCAGCGTTCTTCGAGGCCGGCGTCGTAGCGGAGCACCGTGCCCGTCCAGGTGGCGACGAGCAGATCGCCGTCGGGCAGCCAGGCCGGTACCGGGAGCGCCCGCAGGTCGGTGGCGGTCAGCAGGGTGCCATCGCGCTCCAGTACGGCGAGGGTGCCGAGTTCGCTGCCGACGGCGACCCGGCTGCCGTCGGGCGAGACGCGCGGGCGGCGCAGGAAGTCGTCCCCGGTGTAGGTCCACAGGAGTCCGGTCGCGGTGTCGTAGGCCCGCAGCTGGTTGCCCGTGGTGACGGCGAGGAAGGTGCCGTCGGCGGAGAGGGACAGCTCGCTCACCGCGGTGGGGATGGTGTTGACCAGGGCGCCGTCGCGGATCACGTAGACCCGGCCGCCGTCGGCCTGCGCCGTGATCGCCGCCGTACGACGGTCGCCGCTGACCGCTGCCACGCCGAACGTCCCGCCGAAACCGGCGCCCCTGACGATGGAGAAGGACCACAGCAGGGCGCCGTTCACTGCCGAGCGGCCGCTGACGGTGTTGTCGGCGAAGGTGATCAGGGTGTCGTCGTCGAGGGCGAGGAGGCGGAGGGGGATGCGGCGGTTCTCGGACCACCAGGAGTCCGCCCAGCTCTCGTTCCACTGCTCCTGCCCCTGCTCGTCCACCTCGCGCCGCCACACCGCGAGGCCCAGGTCGCCGGAGGTGGCGATCCAGGAACCGCCGGGTGCCGACGCGAAGTTGTTCAGGCCGTAGTCGTAACCCCAGTCGCTCTTGGACCAGTCGGTGGCCTTCTTGGGCAGGCCGTACAGGGCGAAGCGGCGCTGGGGCCGTCCGGCGGGGTCCAGCTGGTAGAGGTGGTAGCCCTCGGCGGCGTTGATGTCGAAGCCCTGGACGACGAAGCCGTCGGGGCGGGTGGTGGGGGCGTAGGCGAAGTGGTGGCCCAGGCGGCGGCGCCAGCGGGTGCGGCCGGTGGCGAGGTCGAGGCCGTAGAGGTTGTGGTCCCAGTCGAAGGTGTTGAGGGCGGCCGTGTCGCCGTCGGCGGAGACGGCGATGTCCCGTACGTGCGGGCCGAATCCGTCCTCGGAGGCGGTGGGCAGCGGGTCGTGCAGCAGTGGGACGATCGCGTAGAGCCGGGCCGGTACGGTGCGCAGGTCGGCGGTGAAGGTGCCGCCGAGCAGGGAGACGGGTTTGCCGGTGAGCAGGTCGACGACCTGGTGCAGTGCGGGCAGCCGTACCGTCAGCCGCGTCTGCACGGGCAGGTGCTGGGCGCACAGCAGCCCGACCCGCCAGGCGATCTCCGGTTCCCAGTCGGGCCGGGTGGTGTTGACGGCCCAGATGTAGGTGATGTCCCCGGCCGTCCATTCGCTGAGCAGCACCTCGGGGTTGTCGCACTCGGCGACCGGGGTGACGGCGCTCAGGGTCTGGGCGAGGGCGGCGCCCTGGTCCAGGAAGGCACGGCGCATCCGGTAGTAGGCGGTGTCGTCGTTCTGACAGGCGGGTTCGTCCTTGCGGTTGATCCGGTCGAAGGCGAGACCCAGCCGGCCGTAGGCGTCGCGGATGGACGGGTGGCAGGTGTCGTCGGCGTACACCGGGACGGTCTCGCGCGCCTTGTTCAGGGCCGCCGCCAGGGGCGGATCCAGCTCGGCCTGCTGGCCCACGAGCAGGACGGCCTGGTAGCCGCGCAGTACCTCGGCGTCGACGTCCTCGGTGAAGACGAAGGACGCGGGCCGGTGCGCGTGCAGGCAGGCGGCCCAGGCGCTGTACAGGCGCATGAAGTACAGGCTGCTGAACCAGCCGCTCTCGAAGGTCTCCAGGCGCAGCATGCGGGTGGAGACGACGATCGCGACCCGGTTGGCGCTGTCGGCGCCCGCGACGGCCGGTCCGAGGCGGGCGATCATGTCGAACGCGGCGCGCTGCACCGAGGTCTTGCCCGCCCCGCCGGAGCGCGGTTCGCCGGGTTGGGTGCCGCTGCCGCCGCCGCGTTCCGGAGCGGCGACGACCCCTTTCATCTGACGGACGTTCAGGTCGGTGACCATGCCGGTGCCGTTCGGGCCACGCATCACCTGCTGGAAGAGCGTCGGCAGGAACATTCCGCCGGTGCCGTCGTCGTTGGTCAGCTCCGGATGGCCCCAGACGGGTTTGCCCGGCCGCCGGTAGAAGTCGACCATGTGGGCGGAGGACAACGGAAGTTGGATCTGCTCGGCCTGGTAGTGCAGATCGACCTCGTCGACCTCGGCGAACAGCAGCGGGGGTACGGTCTGCGGCTGCCGGTACGGCGCGGTCGCGGCGGTGATCCGGCCGGGGGACGCCTCGTTCAGCGCTGTGCGGAGCTCGGCGGCCTCCGTCGGCTTCAAGGTGATCGAGCGCTCGGTCACGGTGTCGAGGACGGGCAGCCAGGTTGTGCTGGTGCCGGCGGCGATGGCCTCGCTGGCGGTGGTGTACTCGGCCTTTTCGTCGGCGTTCGCGGCGACCGCGCCCACCGGGCCGATCCACCAGTTGGCGCCCCAGGTCCAGCCGCGGAACGCCGCGTAGGCGTCGAGGGTGCGGGTCCCCGTCGCGAGGTCGGTCTTCAGCCTCTCCAGCGTGCGGATCTCGTGGTTGCCCGGCCATTCCAGCGGCAGGAAGGTGTCGTTGGAGTGGAGGACGCCCTGTTCCTCGATGCCGTACGCACCGTATCCGGCGATGGTCCGGCGGCCCACGTCCTCGAAGAGGGCCTTGCGGTAGTGGACGGCGACCGGGCTTGCCTTCAGCCGGGCGGCGATCTCCGCATCGGCGTCGTACTCGGTGGCGAAGGTGATGGTGCCCCAGTGCACCCCCAGCCGGTCGACGGCGAGGTTGAGGCCAAGCGTCCGCGTCCGGTGCAGATGGGCCTGGACCACGTCCGGGAGGTCCCTGAAGGCCGGCGGGAAGTTGGTGGGGGGGTTGATGAGGAGTTCACGGGGGTCGGCGGGGAAACCGGCCCCGTTGGGGCCGTAGATGTCGGTGTAGAGGGTGAGATGGTAGTCCGGCCGGTCGGCGAAGCCCGGCCCGATCTCCAGGTACTGCGGGGCGATGGTGAGGAGGAGACCGGCCGGTGGGTCGGCGTCGAGGACATGCCGGCCGGGTTCCAGTGTGCCGGTGATGTCCGCGCCGATGACCAGCTGTCCGAAGTGCCCGGCAGGGTCCAGGCCGACGTTCCACTCGTGGAGCCGCTCACCGTCCCGTTTCAGTACGACGGTCACGGCGGCCGGCTGCGGTACCCCCGCGCCCATACGGGCCTCGACGCGGAGGGTGACGGCCTCGCCGCGGCCGTAGTGGAGGCGGTTGAGGTTGACCGGCCTCTCCTTGCCATCACGGTCCTTGACGATCCGGCAGCTCATCAGGGACAGCGAGCCCTGCACGGTCGTGCCCGGCGTGGGCGCGGCCGGGCGGATCTCGACCATGCCGTCCACGACATACTCCGACAACCGTCCCGCCACATCCGGCGACACCCGCACCTGGTACAGGCCCCGGGCGTCGGCGGGCGGGGTCACCGCGCCGCCGGTCAGCGGGAGTTCGGTGAACTCCGGGACGCCGAGCGGGCGCAGCCAGACCCGGAAGCGCGGCCGGTTCGGCCAGCTGCCCGGGCTGTGCGTGATGGTCAGGGGCATCGGCTTTCCCGCGGTCCACACGTCCGCGTCGTACTGCACGGTGAGCAGTTCGACGTCGCCGAGCACCGGGGTTTCGGCCGCCCCCGTCTTCCCGTCGTACACCTCGAACAGGTACCGCTCGTCGTCCCGTTTCACGTAGTACCGGAGGCGGTGCTGGTCGCCGTCCTTGAAGTCACGGAGCCGCAGGTGCCCCACCGTGTGATCGTCGGCGGGAAGGTCGAGGGGGGCGGGTGTCTCCCCTCCGTCCGCGTCGTAGATCACCAGTTCCTGTGTGCTCTTGACGACGCACAGACCGCCGTTCCCGGTGACGTCGAAGCTGTTGTTGAGGTCGCCCGAGACCTTGACCGGTTTGGACCAGAGGAGCTGACCTGTCCGGAGGTCGCTGGCACAGACGAACCCCAGCGTGCCGTTCGTGACATGCGGCCAGGCCGTGTAGATACGCCCGGAGTCCGCGGAGCTCTCGGCCACCCGCAGGCCGACCGCGCTGCCGGTGGACCTGACCTCGGCCGGGAGCCCGGTGAGAGTGACCTCCCGGTCCAGGGTGCCGGTGGGGGTCAGCCTGACCACGCGCAGGCGATGCTGGTCGAGGGCGTAGAAGAAGCCGGACGGCACTGCCTCGATGCCGGAGGGTGCGTTGTAGCCGAGCGTGTTGTCGGCGGCGAAGCCGTCGTAGTGGCCGAGCTGCCTGAACTGGTCGTCGTAGAACACGATCCGGTGTGCGAAATGGGCCTCCGCGATCGCGATCGTCCCGGACGCGTTCGCCGTGACGGCCAGCGCGGCGGCTCCCGCCCGGAAGAACGTCTGCTTCGTGCCGTCCGGCTTCAGCCGCAGCAGACGGCCGTCGGGGGTACCGCCGACCACGAGGTAAACGTTGTCATCGAGGCCGTAGCCCATCTTCAGATTCGATACCTCGAAGACGGCGTTGTACCTGGACACGACCTGTTCGATCCTGCGTGCGTCCACTGCTGCTCACCCCCGGTTCTCCCGCTCACGCCCCCTGCACGCCTCCTGCGGCTCGTGCATCACCAGGATCCCGATCACCAGAGACCGAGCACAATCGCTGAAACGGGTGACGTTTCCCTACGCCCGTGCGCGGGCTGGTACGGCTGGGGTGCGGGTGGCCCCTGTGGGGCGTCCTCGCCGTCGGCGGCTGTGAGTGCGTCGTCGGAAGCGGTCCGGCAGGTGGGGATGCCCCTGCACGCCGCTTGGCTCATCTCACCGACCGGGTTCCGATCGCGGGCGGCGAACCCCAGGTGTACGGAACGCAGTACACCCAGGAGCCAGACGGCTCGAACCTGCGCCCGCAGCCCGTTGCCGATCCCGACCGACTCGACGAACGCCGCGCCGGGATGGGGCTGGAACCAGCCCGACCGAGTGAGACAACGCTCGACCACGCAGGTCGTCACAACGGAACGGGACATCCCCCTCGGCCCCGGCCGGGGTTCGGCGACCGGGTTCCTCGTCGCCTACGCCACACGCATTACCGAGCGCTGCCCCCTCGAACACGGCCTGCTCTTCGACCGGTTCCTCAACCCCGAACGCGTCAACCCCCCCTGACGTCGAGTCACTGATCAAAGCGGGTGCGCTCGATTCGCTCGGACACTCCCGCAAGGGACTGACGTCCGTGCACGAAACGGCAGTCGACGCCGTCGTGCCAGTGAAGAAGGCGGCGAGCCACGGCCAGGACGACCTCTTCGCGGACTGCGCACCCGGCGACGACACCCCGGTCTTCGGGCTCGACCTCGCCCTTGACGACGAGGAGTGGCCGCGCCGCCAACTCCTCGCGTTCGAACGGGAGATGCTCGGCCTGTACGTCTCCGCACATCCCCTCGACGCCCGCGACTGCACCCTCGCCGCCCTCCTCGCCTCCGGCCGCACGACGGGGGAGGTGCGCCTCGCCGGGCTGATCACCGGTGTCCAGCGCAAGGTCACCAGACAGGGGAACCCGTGGGCGGTCGTCACCCTCGCCGACCGGGACGCGGGCATCGAGGTGCTGTTCTTCCCCGCCGCCTGCCAGTTCGTCCAGCACGCGTTGGCCGAGGACAACGTCGTCGGCGTCGAAGGGCGGATCGAGGAGCGGGACGGGACGCCGAACGTGTTCGGCAGGCGGCTCGAACTGCTGCCGGAGGACGGGGGAACCGGCGCCTGCGTCCAACTCGCCCTCGCGGCGCACCGGGTGACGCCGTACTCCGTACGGGAGCATGGCCTCCCGTGCCGTCATCGAGTCACCTGACACCGCGTACGGTCACCGCCTCACCACCTCACCGCACACTCCACGCCGTCACCGACTCCAACGGCACTCGGAAATATTCGCCCAGCGCCGCCGGCAGGCTGCTCGACCCGGAGATCAGCTGGCAGCCGTGCAGGTGCAGGAAGACCGGCGGGTACGCGAGGGGCTCGGCGGCCTCGCGGCGGAAGGCCTCACCGAAGTGTTCGTCCGGCGCGCTGTCGTCGTCGAGGAGGCCGGCGACGGAGGTGGCCCAGGTGCGGTGGGTGGTGAGGCGGCCGGTGAGGACGACGCCGTGGGCGACCACGGTGAGTCGCGGGCCGGCGCCCTCCATCTCGGTGCGGTTGATCAGGTCGATGAGGAGTTCGTCTCGCGCGGGCATGCCCGAACTCTACTGATCGGAAACGCCGGTGGACGCCGGTTCACCCGACGCCGGCCGCACCGCCGACGACCGGTCCCACAACCCTGGACCCGAACCTTCTCACGCCGCCGAACACACTCCGGCGCGAACGCAGCGTGACGAAGGGGGCCACGCGGCTGAGCCCCGGCCGTCCGACGGCGAACGCCTCGCTCACGCGCCCGCTGACCGACATCTCGCCCCCGCCGCGGCACATCGACGACGAACTGCTCACCCGGGTGGGCGACACCTACGAGTTGACCCCGCAGGCGGGCCGAGAACTGACCGCGCTGCTGACCGATCGGGCGCCCGGCTGCGGTTCCATGCGGACACCCCGGACCTGGTCAACCACAGCGCGAACCGCCACAGCGAGGTCGACGGCGTGATCCTGCCGCAGCGCCTGCTCGCGAACGCCCCCGCGATCGAGCTGCGCGAGGACGCGTGGACGTGCATCGCCTCCGCGCACTCCGTCGCGGTTGGCCCCCGGCGGCCGAGGAACTGTCCGCCCCCCACCTGATCGCCGGCACCGACCGCCTCGCCGCGCTCCCCGGCCACGCGCCGCGTCCCGCTTCTTGACCGCGCCCGGTCGCTCCCCGATGCTGTGTTGCGTTACATGAGATGCGTACCGCAATGAGCAACATCGAACTCGGGAGTGGTCATGGCTCACCAGGTCCGTGCTGTCGTCGCGCGAGGAAAGGGCGCCCCCGTCTCCCTGGAGACGATCGTCGTGCCGGACCCGGGTCCGGGGGAGGCGCTGGTGAAGGTCGAGGCGTGCGGGGTGTGTCATACCGACCTGCACTACCGGGAGGGCGGCATCAACGACGACTTCCCGTTCCTCCTCGGGCACGAGGCGGCCGGTGTGGTCGAGGCGGTCGGCGAGGGGGTGACCGACGTCGCCCCCGGTGACTTCGTGATCCTCAACTGGCGTGCCGTGTGCGGGAATTGCCGGGCCTGTCTGCGCGGGCGCCCGCAGTACTGCTTCAACACGCACAACGCCCAGCAGAAGATGACGCTGCTGGACGGCACCGAACTCGCCCCGGCCCTGGGGATCGGCGCGTTCGCGGAGAAGACCCTCGTCGCCGCCGGGCAGTGCACCAAGGTCGACCGGGCGGCTTCCCCGGCGGCGGCAGGGCTCCTGGGCTGCGGCGTGATGGCGGGGATCGGCGCCGCCATCAATACGGGGAACGTCGGACGCGGTGACACGGTCGCCGTGATCGGCTGCGGCGGCGTCGGCGCGGCGGCCGTCGTCGGAGCCTCGCTGGCGGGCGCCGCGAAGGTCATCGCCGTCGACATCGACGACGCCAAGCTGGAGACGGCGGCGAAACTGGGCGCCACCCACACCGTCAACTCCCGCGGCACGGACGCCGTCACGGCGATCCAGGAGCTGACCGGCGGCTTCGGCGCGGACGTGGTGATCGAGGCGGTCGGCAGGCCGGAGACGTATCGGCAGGCCTTCTACGGACGGGACCTGGCCGGGACGGTCGTCCTCGTCGGTGTGCCCACGCCCGAGATGAAGCTCGAACTCCCGCTGCTGGACGTCTTCGGGCGCGGCGGTTCGCTCAAGTCGTCGTGGTACGGGGACTGTCTGCCGTCCCGGGACTTCCCGATGCTGATCGACCTCTATCTCCAGGGGCGCTTGCCGCTCGACGCGTTCGTCACCGAGACGATCCAGCTCGACGAGGTGGAGAAGGCGTTCGACCGGATGCACCAGGGGGATGTCCTGAGGTCGGTCGTCGTGTTCTGACGACCTGTCAAACTCCTTGCCGGACGCGCCCGTTCCGCCTGCTCACGCGGGTGGGGCGGGCGCGTCGCGCTGCCCCGGAATCCCCGGCTTTGGACTCCTTGACAACGGTTCTGGGCGGCTCCACACTGGCGTTGCGCTTACCGCAATCCGTTTCGCTATACGCACCGAGGTGTCATGATGATTCCCGCGTGCCGTCTCGCGGACCTGCCGCGAGGTGAGGCATACCGGCTCGACATCGACCCGCCCGTCTCGGTGTTCCACACCGACGACGGCGAGGTCTTCGCCATCGACGACACCTGCACCCACCAGGACGCCTCGCTCGCGGACGGCTGGCTGGAGGGCTGCGAGGTGGAATGCCCCCTGCATGCCTCGAAGTTCGACCTGAGGACCGGCGCGGTGGACTCCCCGCCCGCCAAACTCCCGGTCCGCACCCACGAGGTCGTCGTCGAGGACGGCATGATCCACGTGAAGGTCTCCACCGAGGCCCCCAACCTGCCGCCCTGCATGGCGTCCCGGCTCGCCAAGGGGACCGCGTGAGGACGGTCGCCGTGGTCGGCGCGTCGCTGGCCGGCCTCTCGGCGGCCCGCGCGCTGCGCGCCCAGGGGTACGACGGCCGGCTGATCGTCGTGGGCGACGAGATCCACCGCCCCTACGACCGCCCCCCGCTCTCCAAGGAGTTCCTCGCCGGCACGTACGGCGAGGCCGAACTCGCCCTGGAGACGGACGACGAGGACCTCGACGCCGAGTGGCTGCTCGGGACGCGCGCCACCGGACTCGACGCGGGCGCACGCGAGGTGAGGCTCGCGGACGGCCGCCAGATCAACGCGGACGGCGTCGTCATCGCCACCGGCGCCGCCGCCCGCGCCCTCCCCGGCGCCGAGAACCTCGCCGGGGTGCACACCCTGCGCACCCTGGACGACGCGCGCGCCCTCAAGGCCGAACTCGCCGCGGGCGGACGGCTCGTGGTGATCGGCGGCGGCTTCATCGGCGCCGAGGTCGCCTCCACCGCACAGGCCCTCGGCCTGGAGGCGACCGTCGTCGAGGCCGCCCCCACCCCGCTCGCCGGCCCCCTCGGCGCCGACATGGGCGCGGTCGTCTCCGGCCTGCACACCGACCACGGCGTACGGCTCCTGTGCGGGGCCGGCGTCAAGGGGCTCGGCGGCGAACGGCGCGTGGACGCCGTGCTGCTGGAGGACGGGCGCAGCCTCCCCGCCGACATCGTCGTCGTCGGCGTGGGCGCCCGGCCCTGCGTGGAGTGGCTCGACGGCTCGGGCGTCCCGCTCGACAACGGCGTCAAGTGCGGCGCGGACGGCCGGACCGGCGTACCCGGCGTGGTCGCGGTCGGCGACTGCGCGAACTGGTACGACCCGCGCAGCGGCGGGCACCGGCGCGTGGAGCACTGGACCGGCGCGCTGGAACGCCCGGCCGCCGCCGTCAGGGCGCTGCTCGCGGGGGACGGCGCCGAGCCGCCGGCGACCCCGCGCCCCCCGTACTTCTGGTCCGACCAGTACGGCGTACGCATCCAGTTCGCCGGACACGCGGCCGGTGCCGACAGTGTCACCGTCGAGGCGGGCAGCGCCGACGCGCGCGACGTCCTCGCCGTCTACCGGCGCGGGGAGACACCCGTCGCCGTCCTCGGGATGAACCAGCCCCGCCTGTTCACCCGCTGGCGCAAGCAGCTCGCCGCCGCCTGAACGACTTTCCCCGACGCAACCCGAGGAGTGCCCCGTGACCTCGACCGGCCTGCCGGACAGCCTCATCGCCACCCTCCCCGGCTCCTCCTACACCGATCCCGGGATCTTCGCCCAGGAGCAGGAGCGCATCTTCGAGACCATGTGGTTCTGCGTCGTGCGCGCGGCCGACCTGCCCAAACCGGGCGCGTTCCGCACCGTCGACGTGGGCCGCGAGTCCCTCCTCGTCACCCGCGCCCGCGACAACTCGATCCGCGCCTACTTCAACGTCTGCCGGCACCGCGGCGCCAAGCTGTGCACGGAGGAGGCCGGCGAGGTCAAGCGCGCCTTCCAGTGCCCGTACCACGCCTGGACGTACGACCTCACCGGCAAGCTCGTCGCCGCGCCCAACCTGACGAAGATGCCCGACGTCGGGCGGACCGAGTACGGGCTCGTGAGCGTGCACGTGCGCGAGTGGCTCGGCTACGTGTGGGTGTGCCTCGCCGAGAACCCGCCGTCCTTCGAGGACGACGTGATGGGCGCGGTCGTCGAGCGGCTCGGCGACACCGAGTCCATCGACCACTACGACATGGCCAACCTGTCGCTCGGCAAGCGGATCGTGTACGACGTGCAGGCGAACTGGAAGCTCATCATCGAGAACTTCATGGAGTGCTACCACTGCGCGACGATCCACCCCGAATTGACCGAGGTGCTCCCGGAGTTCGCCGACGGGTACGCCGCCCAGTACTACGTGGGGCACGGCGCCGAGTTCGGTGACGACGTCCAGGGGTTCACCGTCGACGGCTCCGAGGGGCTCGACCGCATCCCCGGGGTCGCCGACGAGCAGGACCGGCGGTACTACGCGATCACCGTCAAACCGCAGGTGTTCATCAACCTGGTGCCCGACCACGTGATCTTCCACCGGATGTACCCGGTGGCCGCCGACCGGACGATCGTCGAGTGCGACTGGCTGTACCTGCCCCACGTCGTGGAGTCCGGCAAGGACGTCAGCCGGTCCGTGGAGCTGTTCCACCGCGTCAACCAGCAGGACTTCGACGCGTGCGAACGGACCCAGCCCGGTATGCACTCGCGGATGTACGCGAAGGGGGGCGTGCTGGTGCCGAGCGAGCACCACATCGGGGCGTTCCACGACTGGGTGCTGGAGCGGCTGGGGGAGCCGGCGCAGCAGAGGTGAACGGAGCCGGCCGGGCGGCGGCCGGGGGCGGCTCGGCCTGCTCGCGGCCGAGTCGGCTCAGCCCAGATGCCCCATCCGGCGGCTGATCTCCTCCGCCCCCTTCAGCAGCACCGGCGCGAACTCGTGCAGCCGGTCCTCCGTGAAGCGGTACGCCGGTCCCGAGGCGCTCAGCGCCGCGATCACCTCGCCGTCCCGGCCCCGGACCGGCGCCGCCATCGCGTGCAGCCCGACCTCCAGCTCCTCCAGCGTGTAGGCGTAGCCGCGCTCCAGGGACTCGGCGAGGTTCTTCTCCAGCTTCGTCTTCGCCGTGATCGTGCGCGGCGTGAGCTTCCTGAGCCCGGTCTCGGCCAGCAGCGCGGCCCGCTCGGTCGCCGGGAGCGCCGCGAGCAGCACCTTGCCGCTGGACGTCGCGTGCAGCGGCGTGAGCTGGCCGACCCAGTTGTGCACGGCGACGGCTCCGGGACCCCGTACCTGGTACAGGTTGATCGCGTACTGCTCCTGGAGCACCGCGATGTTGACGGTCTCGCCGATCTCCTCGGCGAGCCGCTCGCAGATCGGCCGGGCCTGCTGGGTGATGTCTATGCGCCCGGTCACCGCCCCCGCGAGCCGGACGATGCCGAAGCCGAGGCGGTACTTGCCGCGCTCACCGGCCTGTTCGACGAGCCCGCGCGCCTCCAGCGCGCCGAGCAGGCGGAACGCGGTGGATTTGTGAACGTCGATCTCCGCAGCTACCTCGCTGACCCCCGCTTCGCCGCGTTGGGCGAGGATCTCCATGACGCTGATCGCGCGATCGACCGACTGGACCCCGCCGGCCTGGGAAGTGGACGTCTCGGTATCAGGGGTGTAGTTGCTCACAGCAAAACTATACGCGCGGTAAACAACACGGCTGCAAGCAACACGGCCGTAGCAAACTCGTTCCAAGTTGCGCTTACCGCAACCTGGTGCGCATAGCGCGCTCAGCACTAGCATTCCCGGCGTACCAATGGCGCGAGGGAGACGAGGCACCATGGCAACACCCCACTACGACTTCGTCATCGTCGGCGGCGGCTCGGCAGGCAGCGCACTGGCGAACCGCCTCTCCGCGAACCCGGCGAACCGGGTCCTGGTCCTGGAGGCGGGCCGCAGCGACCACCCCTGGGACGTCTTCATCCACATGCCCGCCGCACTCACCTACCCCATCGGCAGCCGCTTCTACGACTGGAAGTACGAGTCCGAGCCCGAGCCCCACATGGGCGGGCGGCGCGTCTACCACGCGCGCGGCAAGGTCCTCGGCGGCTCCTCCAGCATCAACGGCATGATCTTCCAGCGCGGCAACCCCATGGACTACGAGCGCTGGGCCGCCGACCCGGGCATGGAGAGCTGGGACTACGCGCACTGCCTGCCCTACTTCCGGCGCATGGAGAACTGCCTCGCCGCCGACCCCGACGACCCCTTCCGGGGCCACGACGGGCCCCTCGTCCTCGAACGCGGGCCGGCCACCAACCCGTTGTTCGGCGCGTTCCTCAAGGCGACCGAGCAGGCCGGGTACGCGCCCACCCCCGACGTCAACGGCTACCGGCAGGAAGGCTTCGCCGCCTTCGACCGCAACGTCCACCGCGGACGGCGGCTGTCCGCGTCCAAGGCGTACCTCAAGCCCGTCCGCAAACGCCCCAACCTCACCGTGAAGACCCGGGCGTTCGTCACCCGGGTTCTTTTCGAGGGCAAACGCGCGGTCGGCGTCGAGTACGAACGCGGCCCCGGAGCCGCCCAGCGGGTCCGCGCCGGCGAGGTCATCCTGTGCGGCGGCGCCATCAACTCCCCCCAGCTCCTCCAGGTCTCGGGCATAGGCAACGCGGAAGAGCTCAGCGCCTTGGGCATCGACGTCGTACACGATCTGCCCGGCGTCGGCGAGAACCTCCAGGACCACCTTGAGGTGTACGTCCAGTACGCCTGCAAACAACCCGTCTCCATGCAGCCGTACATGGCGAAGTGGCGGGCCCCCTTCATCGGCCTCCAGTGGCTCTTCCGCAAGGGCCCCGCCGCCACGAACCACTTCGAGGCGGGGGGCTTCGCCCGCAGCAACGACGACGTCGACTACCCCAACCTGATGTTCCACTTCCTGCCGATCGCGGTCCGCTACGACGGCTCCTCGCCGGCCGGCGGCCACGGCTACCAGGTCCACGTCGGCCCCATGTACTCCGACGCGATCGGCTCGGTGAAGATCAGGAGCAAGGACCCCCGGGTCCACCCGGCCCTGCGCTTCAACTACCTCTCCACGGAACAGGACCGCCGCGAGTGGGTGGAGGCGATCCGGGTGGCCCGCAAGCTCCTGAGCCAGCCCGCCCTGGCCCCCTACAACGACGGCGAGATCTCCCCGGGCCCGTCCGTGGCCTCCGACGAGGAGATCCTCGCGTGGGTCGCCAAGGAGGGCGAGACGGCCCTCCACCCGTCCTGCACCTGCAAGATGGGCACGGACGACATGGCGGTGGTCGACCCCGCGTCGATGCGGGTCCACGGCGTCGAGGGACTGCGCGTGGTCGACGCCTCGGTGATGCCCTACGTCACCAACGGCAACATCTACGCGCCGGTCATGATGATCGCCGAGAAGGCGGCGGACCTGATCCTGGGCAAGACCCCGCTCCCGGCGTCGCAGGAGGCGTACTACCGCCACCGGGACGCGCAGAAACAAGCGGGCTAGAGATATGGAGGGGGAGCCGGATCCCGGCTCCCCCCACCGCTCAGCTGTCGTCCCGCCTCCCCGGCACCAACACGGCCAGTGTGCTGCGCGCTTCACGCCGCAGGGCATGGCTGCGGGAGAACGTGGCGGTGAGAGCGATGAGCGAGACAGTGCAGCCGTAGAACACGGCGGCGATGCTGGAGAGGAGCCCGACCGACACCGGGCACGCACCCTTCTTCCCCCGTCCGGCCCGCGCGTCAGATCAGGCGGGCGCCGATGCGTTTCCCCTCCATCATAGGAGGGGCCGTCAACTCGGCGGTAGGGGGCGACGGTTCAACGGAACACCACCGTGCGGTTGCCGTCCACCATCACCCGGCTCTCGCTGTGCCACTTGACCGCGTGGGCCAGCACCTGCGCCTCCACGTCCCGGCCCACCGTCACCAGGTCCCTCGGGGCCAGGGAGTGGTCCACCCGGGTCACGTCCTGCTCGATGATCTGGCCCTCGTCGAGGTCGGACGTCACGTAGTGGGCGGTGGCCCCCACCAGCTTCACCCCCCGCAGATGCGCCTGGTCGTAGGGCCGGGCGCCCTTGAAGCTCGGCAGGAAGGAGTGGTGGATGTTGATGGCGCGGCCTTCGAGCTGCTTGCACAGGTCGTCGGAGAGGACCTGCATGTAACGCGCGAGTACCACGAGATCGACGTCGAGGTCACGCACCAGCTCCAGCAGCCGCGCCTCGGCCTCGGGCTTGGTCTCCTTGGTGACCGGGATGTGGTGGAAGGGCACCCCGTAGCTCTCGGCGAGCCCCTCGAAGTCCCGGTGATTGGAGACGATCGCGGGGATCTCGATGTTGAGCGCGCCCGAACGCCCCCTGAACAGCAGGTCGTTGAGGCAGTGCCCGAACTTGGACACCATGATGAGGGTCCGGGTCGGCGTCGAGGCGTCCCGCAGCGTCCAGGTGATGTTGTACGCCTGGGCGACGGGCCCGAACCGCAGCCGCAGCGGCTCCAGTTCGCACGCGGGGTCGGCCACGTCGAAGTGGACCCGCATGAAGAACCGCCCGGTCATCCGGTCGTCGAACTGCTGACTCTCCAGGATGTTCCCGGAGTTGCGGACGAGGAACCCGCTCACGGCGTGCACCAGCCCGGCGCTGTCGGGGCAGGAGAGGGTGAGGACGAACTCACGGCCGGATCGTGTACGAGAAGACATACGGGCCTCCGTTGATGCGCATGACACAACGCGGTGAGCGATACGCAACATGGTCGGGTGAGGGTGGGGGGAGGTCAAGGCCACCGGGCCACTTGCCCGGTTGGCGAAATCGTCACCGGCGAACCCCTTGACGGCGCTCTGCGGGTTCGTCACTGTGTTCCACCACAAGCAATCAGATGCACTATGCGCAACGAATCTCGATACGGGGCATTTCCTTCCGGAAGGGCACGGCGCGTGGCAGACCTGTACGTGGACGGCGAGTGGCGGGATTCGGCCGCCGGGGGGCGCCGCGAGATCCGATGTCCCGCCGACGGAACCCTCGTGGCGACGGTCGCGGAGGCGGCCCGCGAGGACACGGAAGCGGCGATAGCGGCGGCCCGCCGGGCCTTCGACGCCGGCCCTTGGCCCCACACTCCCGAACGCGACCGGGGCGCGGTCCTGCTGCGCACGGCGGACCTGATCGAGCGGGACGCGAAGGAATTCGCCCGCGCGGAGTCCCTCGACACGGGCAAGCGCCTCGTGGAGAGCGAGTACGACATCGCCGACGTCGTCTCCTGTCTGCGCTACTACGGCGGCCTCGCCGGCACCTCCGCCGGCCGCGTCATCGACACCGGCCGCGACGACGCGATCAGCCGCGTCGAGTACGCCCCGGTGGGGGTCTGCGGACTGATCACCCCGTGGAACTACCCGCTGCTCCAGGCCAGTTGGAAGGTCGCCCCGGCCCTCGTCGCGGGCAACACGTTCGTCCTGAAGCCCAGCGAACTCACCCCCTCCACCGCGATCCTCCTGATGCGGGCCCTCGACGAGGCCGGCCTCCCGCAGGGTGTCGCGAACCTCGTCCTGGGCGCCGGAGCCGAGGCGGGCGCCCCTCTCGCCGACCACCCCGACGTCGACCTGGTCTCCTTCACCGGCGGCGTGGAGACCGGCAAGCGCGTGATGGCGAGCGCCGCCGCGACCGTCAAGAAGACGGCCCTGGAACTCGGCGGCAAGAACCCCAACGTGGTCTTCGCGGACGCCGACTTCGAGACGGCCGTCGACTTCGCGCTCACCGCCGTCTTCCTGCACTCGGGCCAGGTCTGCTCGGCGGGCGCCCGCCTCATCGTCGAGGACTCCCTCCACGACCGCTTCGTGGACGAGGTCGTCCGCAGGGCCCGACTCATCCGCCTGGGCGGCCCGTTCGACCCGGACGCCGAGACCGGCCCGCTGATCTCCGCGCAGCACCTCGCGAAGGTCGAGGCGTACGTCGCGGCGGGCATCGCCGAGGGCGCCGTCCTGCGCTGCGGCGGCGAGCGCCCGGCCGATCCCGCGCTCGCGGACGGCTTCTACTACCCGCCGACCGTCCTGGACGCCTGCACGCAGGACATGCGCGTCGTGCACGAGGAGTCCTTCGGGCCCGTCCTGACCGTGGAGCGCTTCACGGACGAGGACGACGCCGTACGCATCGCCAACGACACGGAGTACGGCCTCGCGGGCGCCGTGTGGACCGAGGACGCGGGCAGGGCCCAGCGGGTCGCCCGGCGGCTGCGCCACGGCACCGTGTGGATCAACGACTACCACCCCTATGTGCCGCAAGCGGAATGGGGTGGCTTCGGGCGCTCGGGAGTGGGCCGGGAGTTGGGACCGACCGGCCTGGACGAATACCGGGAGCCCAAACACATCTGGCAGAACATCCGACCCCGGCCTCAGCGCTGGTTCAGCGGCTGAGGCCGGGACACCTGAAAAGAGGTCCGACTGTGCTCCCCACACAGACCGAGGTGCCCCAGCGGCGCGGCACACCCAAGGACTCGGACGGTACGCCGGTCATCTCCGTGCGTGACCTGTGGAAGGTGTTCGGACCGAAGGCCGACCAGGTCCCCGGCTCCGAGGAACTGAGCGGCCTCGGCCGCCGCGAACTCATGGACCGCACTGGCTGTACGGCCGCCGTGCGCGACGTCGGCTTCGACGTGGCCCCCGGCGAGGTCTTCGTCGTCATGGGCCTGTCCGGCTCCGGCAAGTCCACCCTGGTGCGCTGTCTCACCCGGCTGATCGAACCCACCGCGGGCGAGATCGTCTTCGAGGGCGAGAACATCCGCGACGCCGACCCGGCCCGGCTGCGCGAACTGCGCCGCCGCAAGTTCTCCATGGTCTTCCAGCACTTCGGCCTCCTCCCGCACCGCAAGGTCGTCGACAACGTCGCCTTCGGCCTGGAGATCCGGGGCGCCGGCCGCGCCGAGCGGATGAAACGCGCCCTGGAGGTCGTCGAGTTGGTCGGCCTGTCCGGCTACGAGAACTCCTACCCCGACCAGTTGTCCGGCGGCATGCAGCAACGCGTGGGCCTGGCCCGGGCGTTGGCGGGCGACCCGGAGGTCCTCTTCTTCGACGAACCCTTCTCGGCGCTCGACCCCCTGATCCGCCGCGACATGCAGAGCGAGGTCGTCCGCCTGCACCACGAGGTCGGCAAGACCATGGTGTTCATCACCCACGACCTCTCCGAGGCCCTCAAACTGGGCGACCGCATCCTCATCATGCGCGACGGCAAGATGGTCCAGTGCGGCACCGGCGACGAACTCGTGGGCGCCCCGGCCGACGACTACGTCAAGGAGTTCGTGCGGGACGTGCCGCGCGGGGACGTCCTCACCCTGCGCTGGATCATGCGCCCCGCGCAGGACGACGACGCCCTCGACGGCCCCGAACTCGGCCCCGACGTCGTCGTACGCGAGGCCACCCGGGCCGTGCTCGCCGCCGAGAAGCCCGTGAAGGTCGTCGAGAACGGGCAGTTGCTCGGGATCGTCGGGGACGAGGAGATCCTCGCGGTGGTGGCCGGGCGATGACGACGGTCCTGGAGAAACCCACAGACTCCGCCCAGCCAACGGCAGTTGACACGCCGTCAGCGCGCAGGATCACCCGGCCCCGGCTGGTGGCGGCCATCCTCGCGGCGTGGCTGCTGCTGTTCGCCGTCCTCAAGGGCGAACAGACCCTGTCGCTCGCGGCGGCCGATCTCACCGACCTGCACCGCTGGTTCAACGACGTCAACGACTCGATCGGCGCGAATCGCGACAACAACCCGCTCTTCCAGTACTTCTTCAACGACATCCGCACGGCGATCGACCATCTCGTCGTGTTCGTCCAGGAGTTGATCTCCCAGCCGCCGGACGGCCGGCCCGTCCCGCAGATCGGCTGGTTCGGGGTCGTCGGGATCGTCGCCCTCGTCTCCTGGGCCGTCGGGAACTGGCGGGTCGCGCTCCTCGCCGCGGCCGGGTTCACCTTCCTCGGGCTGCAAGGTCTGTGGCAGGAGAGCATGGACACCTTCGCGCTCACCCTCTCCGCAGTCCTCCTCGCCCTGCTGGTCGGCATCCCGCTGGGCGTGTGGGCGGGGCTCTCCGACCGGGTCGACCGCATCCTGACGCCGTTCCTCGACTTCATGCAGACGATGCCGACCATGGTCTACCTGGCCCCGCTGACCCTGTTCTTCCTGATCGGCCCGGCCTCCGCGACCATCGCCACCGTCGTCTACGCGGCCCCGCCCGCGATCCGCATCACCGCCCACGCCATCCGCGCGGTCCCCCCGACCACCGTCGAGGCCGCCGAGTCCCTCGGCGCGACCCGGGGACAGGCGCTGCGCAAGGTCCTGCTGCCCATGTCCCGCCGCACGGTCGTGATGGGCGTCAACCAGACCATCATGGCCGCGCTCGCCATGGTCACCATCGCCGCCTTCATCGACGCGCCCGGCCTCGGCAAGACCGTCGTCCAGGCCCTCCAGTCCCTCGACGTCGGTACGGCGTTCAACGCGGGCCTCGCCATCGTCGTCCTCGCGATCGTCCTGGACCGCGTCACCACGGCCGCCGCCGAACGGGGCCGGACGACCTTCAAGTGGCGCCCCCACCTCCTCGCGGCCGGCGCGGCGGGCGTCGCCTTCATGATCTACGTCTCCCACGTCTACGTCTGGGCCGCCCAGTTCCCCGGCGGCGGACAGACCGGCGAGAAGCTCGCGAGCGCCGCCGACTCCGCGACCACCTGGGCCCAGGACCACCTCTCCGGCCTCACCAACGGCTTCCGCGACGCCGTCACCACCGGCCTCCTCAACCCCTTCCAGACCCTCCTGACCGACTCCCCGTGGTGGCTCGTCGCCCTCGCCCTCGCCGGCCTCGGCACGGTCCTGGGCGGCGTACGCGCCGGGATCACGGCGGCCGTCTGCGTCGGACTCCTGATCGGTACGGGCGTCTGGTCCGACGCCATGACGACGCTCGCCTCGACCGCCGTCGCCACCGTCATGGTGATGCTCCTCGGCGTCGTCTTCGGCGTGTGGATGGGCCGCAGCCGCACGGTCGACCGCGTCCTGCGCCCCACCCTGGACGCGGCACAGGTCATGCCCCCGTTCGTCTACCTGGTGCCCTTCCTCGCCCTGTTCGGCGCGACCCGGTTCACGGCGATCGTCGCCGCCGTGGTGTACGCCGCCCCCGTCGCCATCAAGATCATCGCGGACGGGGTGCGGAACGTCCCCGAGACCACCGTGGAGGCGGCCACCTCGGCCGGCGCCGGGACCTGGCAGCTCGTCACCAAGGTCCAGCTCCCCATGGCGCGCGGCGCGTTGACCCTCGCCACCAACCAGGGGCTGATCTACGTCCTGTCGATGGTCGTCGTCGGCGGCCTGGTCGGCGCGGGCGCGCTCGGCTACGACGTCGTCGCCGGGTTCTCGCAGGGCCAGCTGTACGGCAAGGGGCTCGCCGCCGGGCTCGCGATCGTGCTGCTGGGCGTCATGTTCGACCGGATCACGCAGGCCGCCGCACGGAGGACGAGCCGATGACACGACTGAGGCGAGCTGTACTGGGCGGCGCCGCGCTGTCGCTGACCCTCACCGGGTGCGGGTGGGCCAAGGTCAGCGACATGGCCCCGGCCGCGGGCGCCCACGGCACCTGCGGCACCTTCAACCTCGCGGTCAACCCCTGGGTCGGCTACCAGGCCGACGCGGCGGTCGTCGCGTACGTCGCGGCCAACGACCTGGGCTGCAAGGTCGTCCAGAAGGACCTCAAGGAGGAGATCGCCTGGCAGGGCTTCGGGACCGGCGAGGTGGACGCCGTCCTGGAGAACTGGGGGCACGACGACCTCAAGGCGAAGTACATCGGCGGCCAGAAGACGGCCGTCTCGGCGGGTTCCACCGGCAACAAGGGCGTCATCGGCTGGTACGTCCCGCCGTGGCTCGCCAAGGCCCACCCCGACATCACGAACTGGGAGAACCTGAACAAGTACGCGGCCAACTTCAAGACCTCCGAGTCCGGCGGCAAGGGACAGCTCCTCGACGGAGACCCGTCGTACGTCACCAACGACGAGGCGCTCGTCAAGAACCTGAAGCTGGACTTCAAGGTCGTGTACGCGGGCAGCGAGACCGCGCTGATCCAGGCGTACCGCAAGGCCGAGAAGAACAAGGAATGGGTGATCGGCTACTTCTACGAGCCGCAGTGGTTCATGACGGAAGTCCCCTTGGTGAAGGTCGACCTCCCCGCGTACAAGGCCGGTTGCGACGCGGACGCCGAGAAGATCGCCTGCGACTATCCCGTGTACGACCTCGACAAGATCGTCAGCGTGCGGTTCGCGAAGTCGGGCTCGCCCGCCTACGACCTGGTGAAGAACTTCAACTGGACCAACGACGACCAGAACATCGTCGCCAAGTACATCGCGGTGGACCGCATGACACCCGAGGCGGCGGCGAAGAAGTGGGTCGAGGCGAACCGGGGGAAGGTGGCCGCCTGGCTCAAGTGACCCTGGTGTGAGGCCCGGCAGGCGGAGTGCCCAAGTGCGCTCCGCCTGCCGGGCGTTGGCGTTTTCCGTTCCTTGAGAGGGGGCGTTTTCCCGCGTCACCGGCCCTCTTGACACCCCTCTGCGTGCCGGGCACATTGAGTTGCGCAACCTGAAGTGCGTTGCGTACGAAGCAACTCAATCGGAGGTGCGGCGATGACGGGACCCCGAGTGGTCATCATCGGAGCAGGCGTCGTCGGCGCCGCGCTCGCGGACGAGATCGCGCAGCGCGGGTGGACCGATGTGACGGTGGTCGACCAGGGTCCGCTCCCGGCCACCGGAGGCTCCAGCTCGCACGCCCCGGGGCTGGTCTTCCAGACCAACTCCTCCAAGGCGATGACCGAGCTGGCGCGCTACACGGTGGAGAAGTTCTGCTCCCTCGACGTGGACGGCAAGCCCTGCTTCCTCCAGGTCGGCGGCCTCGAAGTCGCCACCACGCCCGAGCGCCTCGCCGAGCTGAAGCGCCGGCACGGCTGGATCACCGCCTGGGGCGTCGACGCCGAGCTGATCGACGCCGACGCGTGCGTCGCCAAGCACCCCCTGCTGGACCGCGCCCAGGTCCTCGGCGGCCTCTTCGTCCCCACCGACGGCCTCGCCAAGGCCGTCCTCGCCGTCGAGGCCCAGATCCGCCGGGCCACCGCGAACGGGGTGCGCTTCCTCGCCCGGCACGAGGTCCTCGACATCCTCCAGGACGCCGGCCGCGTCACCGGCGTCCGCACCGACCACGGCGACCTCGACGCCGACATCGTCGTGTGCTGCGCCGGCATCTGGGGTCCGAAGATCGCCCGCATGGCCGGCATGAACCTCCCCCTCACCCCGCTCGCCCACCAGCTCGCCTGGACCGGCCCCGTCCCCGCGCTCGCCGGGCAGACCGAGGAGGCCGTCCGGCCGATCCTGCGCCACCAGGACGCCGACCTCTACTACCGCGACCGCTACGACGGCATCGGCATCGGCTACTACGGCCACCGCCCCATGCCGGTCTCCGCCGACGACATCCTCACCTTCGACGACGAGCAACCCATGCCGTCGGTCCTGGAGTTCACCGAGGACGACTTCGCCGACGCCTGGACCGAGACGCAGTCCCTGCTGCCCGCGACCAAGGACGCCAAGGTCGACGAGGGCATCAACGGCCTCTTCTCCTTCACCACCGACAACTTCCCCCTCCTTGGCGAGTCGCGGGACGTCAAGGGGTTCTGGGTCGCCGAGGCCGTGTGGGTGACGCACTCGGCGGGCGTCGGCCGCGCGATGGCCGAGTGGCTCGTCGACGGGTACTGCTCCTCGTTCGACCTCCACGAGTGCGACGTCAACCGCTTCGAGCCGCACCAGCTCACCCCGGAGTACGTCCTCGCCCGCGACTGCCAGAACTTCGTCGAGGTCTACGACATCCTCCACCCCCTCCAGCCCTCCGGCGACCCCCGCCCGATCCGCACCAGCCCCTTCTACGAACGGCAGCAGGAGCACGGCGCGTTCTTCCTGGAAGCGAACGGCTGGGAGCGCCCCCACTGGTACGAGGCCAACTCCGCGCTCGTGGACGGCCGTTCCATCCCCACCCCGAACGACTGGGCGGCCCAGTACTGGTCCCCGATCGTCGGCGCCGAAGCCCAGGCCACCCGCGAGACCGTCGCCATGTACGACATGACCGCGCTCAAGCGCCTGGAGGTCACCGGCCCCGGCGCGGGCGCCTTCCTGGAGACGCTGACCACCAGCAAGGTCGCCAAGTCGGTCGGCTCGGTGACGTACACGCTGCTGCTGGACCACGACGGGGGCATCCGCAGCGACGTCACCGTGGCCCGCCTCGCCCGCGACCGCTTCCAGATCGGCGCCAACGGCAACCTCGACCTCGACTGGCTCACCCGCCACCTCCCCGCCGACGGCACCGTCCAGGTCCGCGACATCACCGCCGGGACCTGCTGCATCGGCCTGTGGGGGCCCCTCGCCCGCAAGGTCCTCCAGCCCCTCACCGACGACGACTTCAGCAACGAGGGCCTCAAGTACTTCCGCGTGAAGCAGGCCCACATCGGCAGCGTCCCGGTGACCGCGATGCGCCTGTCCTACGTCGGCGAACTCGGCTGGGAGATCTACACCACCGCCGACCTCGGCCTGAAACTCTGGGACACCCTCCGCCGCGCGGCCGAACCCCTCGGCGGCGTCATCGCCGGGCGCGGCGCCTTCAACAGCCTCCGCCTGGAGAAGGGTTACCGCTCCTTCGGCACCGACATGACCTACGAGCACGACCCCTACGAGGCGGGCGTCTCCTTCGCCGTCAAACTCGACAAGGGCGACTTCATCGGCAAGGCCGCGCTGGAACGCCGGAAGACCTCCGTGCGACGGAAGCTGACCTGCCTGACCATCGACGACCCCTACGACGTCGTCCTCGGCAAGGAGCCCGTGTACGACGGGGAGCGCGCCGTCGGGTACGTCACCAGCGCCGCGTACGGCTACACCATCGGCAAGGGCATCGCGTACGCCTGGCTCCCCGCCGAACTCGCCGTGCCCGGCACGGAGTTGCGGATCGGCTACTTCGACCGGCGGGTGGAGGCCGTGGTCGCCGAGGAGCCGCTGTTCGACCCCACCATGTCCCGGCTGCGCGGGTGAGCGGGGCGATGGCAGTGCACGACGACCGTGGGACGGGACGGAGCACGATGACCGCGCGACTGCTCGACGGCAAGGCCACCGCCGCCGCACTCCGCAGCGAACTGGCCGACCGCGTCACCAAGTTGACCGCCACCGGCGCGCCGCCGCCCGGCCTCGGCACGGTCCTCGTCGGCGACGACCCCGGCAGCCGGGCGTACGTCGCCGGCAAGCACCGGGACTGCGCCCAGGTCGGCATCGCCTCCATCCGCGTCGACCTTCCGGCGGACGCGACACAGGAACAGGTCGAGGAGGCGGTGGACCGGCTCAACGCCGACCCCTCCTGCACCGGCTACATCGTCCAACTCCCGCTCCCCGCGCACCTGGACGCGAACGCCGTCCTCGAACGCATGGACCCGGCGAAGGACGCGGACGGCCTCCACCCCGTCAACCTCGGCCGCCTGGTCCTCGGCGTCGAAGCGCCCCTGCCCTGCACCCCGCGCGGCGTCGTCGAACTCCTCCGCCGCCACGACGTCCCGCTGGCCGGCGCCCGCGTCTGCGTGATCGGCCGGGGCGTCACCGTCGGCCGCCCCCTCGGCCTCCTCCTCACCCGCCGCTCCGAGAACGCCACCGTCACCCTCTGCCACACCGGCACCAAAGGCATGGCCTGGCACGTCCGCGAAGCCGACATCGTCATAGCCGCCGCCGGCGTCCCCGCCCTGATCACCCCCGACATGCTCCGCCCCGGCGCGGCCGTCCTGGACGTCGGCATCACCCGCACGGACTCGGGCCTGGTCGGCGACGTCCACCCCGACTGCGCCCGCACCGCCGGCTGGCTCGCCCCGATGCCCGGGGGAGTGGGCCCGATGACCCGGGCGATGCTCCTGGCGAACGTGGTGGAGGCGGCGGAGCGGAACGCGGCGTGACTTCTCAGCCGGGTTCCGCGGCACCGTTCAACGGAACCCGGCGAGCCGACAGCCGCCGCCAGCCGTCCGCCGTACGAACCACCGTGTCGTCATAGGTCACCGACCCGCAGGACCCGTCGACCAGCACGCCCAGGCCCTTCGACCGGACCTGGGCGCTGTCGGCGTCCCCGGCGACGTTGGTGACATGGTGGGCCATCCTCCGCCGGGACCGGCATCGGCGGCCCCGCTTCCTCCCCTCACGTGGGGAAGTTTTTGCTCATGGCCGGTTCCCGGTGGGCGCACCCCGGTGGTGTGCGGGGGTGCGGGTCTCGCCCCGGCAAAGTCCGTCCGAAAGCAGATGGTTGCTCAAGGCGTCTTTATTTCGGTGATGTTGACCAGCGGTCACGCGCGGCGCACGCTCGGAAGTGAGTGGTAGTTACAACTTGTTCCCGATGCGGGTGTGCTTCCGGCGTGGATACACGCTGGTGAGACGGGGTGCCCGGTAGCGGGCGTGGAGTGGAGGACGTTATGTGTGGCATCGCCGGCTGGGTGTCGTTCGACCGTGAACTGCGGGACGAGGGCGCCATATTGGATGCGATGACGGAGACGATGGAGTGCCGGGGACCGGACGACCGGGGGGTGTGGGCGGAGGGGCCGGCGGGGCTCGGGCATCGCAGGCTCGCGATCATCGACCTGCCCGGAGGTCGGCAGCCGATGACCTTCGCGACGCCTCATGGGAACGTCGCGATGGTGTACTCCGGCGAGGCGTACAACTTCACCGAGCTGCGCCGCGAACTGGAGGCCAGGGGGCACCGGTTCACGACCGACTCGGACACCGAAGTGGTCCTGCACGGCTACCTGGAGTGGGGCGACAAGGTCGCCGAACGCCTCAACGGCATGTACGCGTTCGCGGTCTGGGACGCCCGGCAGAGCAAGCTCGTGATGATCAGGGACCGCATGGGCATCAAGCCGTTCTACTACTACCCCACCCCGGACGGCGTCCTCTTCGGCTCGGAACCGAAGGCGATCCTCGCGAACCCCCTGGCCCGCCCCCGCGTCACGCTCGACGGCCTGCGGGAGCTGCTGACGATGGTGAAGACGCCGGGGCACGCGGTGTGGGACGGCATGGCGGAGGTGGAGCCCGGAACCGTCGTCACCGTGGACCGCGAGGGCCTGCACCGGCGCGTGTACTGGGAGCTGGAGACGAGGGAGCACACCGACGACAGGGCGACGACGATCGCGACGGTCAGGGAGCTCCTGGACGACATCGTCCGCCGCCAGCTCGTCGCCGACGTCCCCCGCTGCACGCTCCTCTCCGGCGGCCTGGACTCCTCCGCGATGACCGCGCTGGCCGCCCGCCAACTCGGCGAGCACGGCGAGAAGGTGCGCAGCTTCGCCGTCGACTTCGTCGGCCAGGCGGACCACTTCGTCGCGGACGACCTGCGCGGCACCCCCGACACCCCGTTCGTCCACGACGTCGCCCGCACCGCGCACACCGAGCACCAGGACATCGTCCTGGACCCGCAGACCCTGGCCGACCCGGAGATCCGCGCGAAGGTCATCAGGGCCCGCGACCTGCCCGCCGGCTTCGGCGACATGGACGCCTCCCTGTACCTGCTGTTCCGGGCGATCCGCGCGGAGTCCACGGTGGCCCTCTCCGGCGAGTCGGCGGACGAGGTCTTCGGCGGCTACCTCCAGTTCTTCGACGAGGAGGCCCGCAAGGGCACCACCTTCCCCTGGCTGGTCAGCTTCGGCCGCCACTTCGGCCAGGACGCCGAGACCCTCGCCCCCGGCCTGCTCACCGCCCTCGACCTCGACGGCTACGTCGCCGACAGCCACCAAGGCGCGGTCAAGGACATCCAGCGCCTCGACGGCGAGAGCGACTTCGAGTACGGCATGCGCCGCATGTCCCACCTCCACCTCACCCGCTTCGTCCGCATCCTCCTCGACCGCAAGGACCGCGCGAGCATGGCCGTCGGCCTGGAGGTCCGCGTCCCGTTCTGCGACCACCGCCTCGTCGAGTACGTCTACAACACCCCCTGGTCCCTCAAGTCCTTCGACGGCCGCGAGAAGAGCCTCCTGCGCGAGGCGACCGCCGACCTCCTGCCCAGGTCGGTGTACGACAGGGTCAAGAGCCCCTACCCCTCCACCCAGGACCCGGCCTACGCCACCGCCCTGCGCGCCCAGGCCAAGGACCTCCTCACGAACCCCTCCCACCCGGTCTTCGACCTCGTCGACCGCACCCGCCTCCACGAAGTCGCCCACCGCACCGCCCCGGTGAGCGGCCAGGCCGAACGACGCGGCCTGGAACGCGCCCTCGACCTGGCCCTCTGGCTGGAGATGTACCGCCCGGAACTCAGTCTGAACTGAGCGCCCAGAACGACATCGGCGAGTTCGCCCGGAACCCGATCCTCGGATACACCGGCGCCCCCGCCGCCGTCGCGTGCAGGGTGGCCCGGGTCAGCCCCGTGGCCCGGCCGCCCTCGTACAACGCCTTGCGCGTCACCGCCTCCCCGTATCCCCGCCGCTCCCACGCGGGGTCGGTCGCGACGAGGACGACGAAGAGGCACCCGTCCGTCTCGACGGTCGCCGCGCAGGTCACGGGGACCCCGTCGCGCAGCCCCAGGTAGGCGTACACGCCGCTCTTCCACAGCGCGGACCCGACGAGCCCGTCCCGCCCGTCGGCCGGGTCGAAGCCGTACGCGCGGGAGTTGAGGTCCGCGTACGCGGCGAGCTGCTCATCGTCGGTGACCCGGACGAACGTCAGCTCGGGGTGGGCCGGTTCGGGCAGCGGCAGCAGGTCGCCGGCCATGCCGGTGCCGGGGAACGCGTGGGCGAGGCCCGCCCGTTCGGCGGCCGGCGCGAGAGCCGTACGGGCCTCGGGGGAGAGCAGGTCCTCGAAGACCCAGAGGAACCCGCCCTGCTTCTTGGCCCGCATGACGTCCGCAGCCTCGGCCAACCGCTGCTCCAGCAAAGCGGGTTGGACCTCGGACTCGGTGAGCGTGACGCAGTTCCAGAAGAGGAACCGGCTGTCGGCCCACCGCACGGCGATCCCCGGCAGGTCGCGGACGTCGGAGTCCGGATTCCGGTCGAGCGTCAACGTCCGCCAGCCCGCGGCGAGTTGCTCCATCGACTCGATCGACTCCGTGAGGTCGTACACAAAAGCCCCTTTCACTTGTTCGTAACCACCCCAGTGAAGCAACAACGGCGCCAACATCCCCGTATTGAGGGAGAATTGACGTGATCTCAGGGGTCACCCCACAGCGCGCGCATCTCACGGGGGTATGGATGGCGCACCGTGTACTCCACGGGTACGAGCAACTCGTCGACACGTTCGTCCCCGCGGCCGTGGGCCTGGGGCCGCGCGGTACGGGAGCCGCGTCCGGCTACCCGCGCGGCGCCCCGGTGATCACCGTGTACGGCGGACGCGGCACGGGCCGGACGGCCGTCTGCGAGCAGCTGCACGACGCCCATGTGGGCCGCCTGCACGTCGCGAAGTGGCCGATGCCCGGCGCCCAGCCCGTCGGCATGGCCCCACCCCCCGACCAGGCCAACCCCCTGACCTCCCGCCCGCTCGCGGCGCTCGGCTGGCTGGTGCGCGAACTCAACGTGGACGTACCGAAGTTCGGCCGCGTCGACTTCCCCCGCTTCACCTACGGCCTGATGGCGGCCACCACCCTGTACGAACCCCTCGACACCGAGCACACCGGCCACCCGGACGGCCCCGCGCTCGCGGACCTCCAGCGCCTCGAACACCGGCTGCGCGCCCTGGAGGAGGCCCTGGCCGGCGAACGCCCCATGTGGGACACGCTGGCCGCGTGGGTGTCGGCGGCGATCCCCCTGGTCACGTCGTTCGCGCCGGGACTCGGCCCGGTCGAGGAACTCCTCCAGCGGATCATCGGGCAGGCGGGGGAGCGCGGCGGCGCCAAGCTCGACCAGGCGGCCCTGAAGTGGTGGGACGAGGAACTCCTCGCCATCCCGGGCTCCGGCATCAGGAAACTCCTCGACTGGGTGTTCCTGAGCCTGCGCCTCCAGGTCCCCGCGCAGGCCCGCCGCGACCTGGAGAGCCGCCTCAGCGCCGCGTTCCTCGCCGACATCGACGCCCACTACCGGCGAAGACACTGGCGGGTGAGACCCCTGCCGCTGATCCTCCTCGACAACACGCACACCCCCACCGGCAGCCGTCTCCTGGACCTCCTGCTGACCGCCTACGCGAGAGCGGCGGGCCCCGAGAACGCGCGGGGCGAGCAGGTCACCCGCCCGGTGATCGTCGCCACCCGGCTCGCCGCCCGGCCCCGGCCGGCCACCCCCAAGCACCCCCACCCGCTGAGCGTCCCGCAGTTCGGCACCCTCGTCTGGCACAGCCCCCGCAGCGACGCCCGCGACGCCTGGCAGGTGTGGCTCCAGGCGCCGGCCCTCGGCGCCGACAGCATCGCCACCGCCCTCGGCACCCCCTGCCCGCGCGGACTGCCCAACCTCGTCGAGCAGATCGGCGCCGGCCGGGCCGGCTGCGCGCACCCGCTGATCGAGGCCGCCCGCGAGACCCTGCGCACCGGACGCCGCGCCGCCCTCCTGCGCGCCGGACCCCAGGAGCTGGGCCCCGCCCTGCTGAGCCTGCCCCCGGCGGGCACCGACCAGGACGGCACCGTCACCGCCGCGCTGCTGCGCTACCTCGTCCCCGACCGCGACCTGATCGACGCCCTCCTGCCGTGGGCGGTGGCGCTGCGCCCGGAGGACGTACCGCACCTGCCGGGGCACGACCCCGACCAGTACCACCGCGTCCGCGACCTCCTCAAGGAGGACCACTGGTACCGCGCGGCCTGGCCGGACGCCGCCCACCCGGCGATCGGCGACCGCACCCTGCGCGAACTCCTCCTGCACCACCTGCGCACCGAGGCGGGCGCCGCCCGCTGGACCGCGCTGCACACCGCCGCCCGCGACCGGTACGCGCCCGGCAGCGCGCCCCACCTGCACCACACCCTGGCCCTCGGCCGCCGCGAGGAGGCCGTCGCCGGCCTGCACACGGCGTTCGGTGACACCGGCCGGCTCGGCTGGCTGGCCACCGTGCAGACCGTGTGCGCGGCCCCGCACCCTCCCGACGGGTACGGCGGCCGGCTGCCGCGGACGGCCGCGCTGTGCACGGCGTGCGGCTCCCACCCCGAGCGACCGCGCCACGACGACCGCCACCGCGCGATCGGCCGCCTCCTGGACCTGCTGTGGGGGGTCTCGACGCTCTCCTCCCTCTACACGGACGACCCGGAGAGCCCCGACAACCGGCTGCGGCAACTGCTCAACGGGTTCGACATCGCGTACGACGACCGGGGCGGCCAGGAGGAACTCGCCACCGCCGACGCCGCCCGTCGCTGGCCCGTCCTGCTCGCCCAGGGGCGGCGCGTCCCCGAACTGCCCACCGCCAGAAGGGAACACTGACGTGGCACCCGAGTTCTGGCCGACGCCGGTACTGATCGGCGGGCCGATCGTCCTCCTCCTCGCTCTCGGCGCCGGCGTCTGGCTGGTGCTGCGGGCCCACTTCGTGCCCGTCGTGCGCGGCGTCCTCCTCGGGGCGTGCGCGCTGCTCGGGTTCGGCGCGGTCGCCGTGGCCGTGTGGGCCGTGGGGCTCCCCGACTACTGCCAGAGCGGCAACCAGCGGCTCGTGAAGGAGGACGGGCAGTGCGTCGGCGTCAGCGACGGCGGCCACGTCTACATCGCCGAGCTCGACCAGGTGTCGAAGGCCATCAAGGACCTCAACGACGAGGTGACGGACGGTCAGAAGCCGTACGCCACCGTCGCGTTGATGATCCCCATGACCCCGGCCGCCGACAGCAGGGCCGACCGGGACCAGATCCTGCGCGAGGTGCAGGGCGCCTACCTCGCCCAGTACCGGGCCAACAAGGTCGACGACTCCGACATCGGCGTCCGGCTCGTCCTCGCCAACCCCGGGCGCGCCATGGACCACGGGAGACGGGTCGCCGACTGGCTGGGGGAGATGACCCGTACGGACGACCGGCTGCGGGTCGTCTTCGGCTTCAACCTGAGCATCCGTCAGAACGCCGACACCATCGGCTACTTGACCAAGGACAAGGGCATCCCCGTGGTCGGCGGGCCGATCACCGCGACCGACCTCGCGAACGACGGCGCCGACCGCTACCCCGGCCTCGTCAAGGTCGTCCCCTCCAACCGCGACCAGGCCCAGGCCCTCAGCCACTACCTCGGCGGCGACCGGTCCCAGACCTTCCTGATCCAGGACGAGAACAGCGACGACCTGTACTCCCGGTCCCTGCGCGACGCGTTCCAGGAGGTCACCAAGGGCGCGGCGGGCGGCCCCGAGACGTATGACGCCCAGAAGGTGCTCTACCGCGACTTCCGGCAGATGGTCGGCAACGTGTGCGACTCGAAGGCCACCACCGTCTACTTCGCCGGCCGGCCCCCCGCCCTCGCCAACCTCATCAGGGCCCTCGGCGACCGGGGCTGCCGGGAACGCCCGATCCGCGTCGTCACCGTCTCCGGCGCCTCGACGATCACCCTCGACCCGAACCTCGACTGGGGCGCCTTCACCCGGGGTGCGGGCCTGACCGTCGAGTACGCGACCATCACCCACCCCGACGCGTGGAAGGCCGGCACCAAGGGCCGCCCCGCGACCGGCGGCTCCCCCGACGACCTCGCGAAACTCACCGGCCTCATCGGCGAGCAGACACGGATCGGGACCGTCGACCTCACCGACGGCCGCACGATCACCATGTTCGACGCGGCCACCACCGCCGTCACCGGCATCGCCGACCGCGTCGACGAGAAGGGCACGGTCCCGGCGCTCGCCGACATCAAGGAGACCTGGCGGCGGCTGCGCGGCCAGTCCAAGGTGGAGGGCGCGAGCGGCTGGATCTGCCTGAAGAGCGACGGGACGCCGTACGACAAGGCGGTCGCCGTCGTCCGGCTCGTCCCGCCGGCCGCCGGGAAGGCCGGGAAGGGGACCCTGGCGTTCCAGGCGATCGCCTGGCCGACCGGACGCCCGCTGACGGAGGACATGTGCCGCAACGCGCGCGGATGAGCGGCTCCATTGGTACATCGGTGGTGATTGCAACTAGTCTCGTCGGTACATCCCCCGCACCGAGGAGCACACCATGGCGAAGATCCTGTTCCTGATGACCGCCGCCGACCACTGGACCCTGGCCGACGGCACGACCCACCCCACCGGCTTCTGGGCCGAGGAAGCGGTCGTCCCCTACGAGGCGTTCCAGGCCGCCGGCCACGAGATCACCGTCGCCACCCCCGGCGGCGCAATCTCCCCGGTCGACGCCAACAGCCTCGACTCCGACGAGATCAAGGCCGCCCTGGAGAAGGCGACCGGCCTGCGCGAGCCCATCGCCCTCACCGACGTGACGCTGGAGGACTACGACGCCGTGTACGTCCCCGGCGGACACGGTCCGATGGAGGACCTCGCCGTCGACACCGACTCGGGCGCGCTGCTCACCCGCGCGGTCGGCTCCGGCATGCCCGTCGCCGTCGTCTGCCACGGTCCGGCGGCGCTGCTCGCGGCCGTGCAGGACGACGGCACGAACGCGTTCGCCGGGTACCGGGTCGCCGCCTTCACCAACGAGGAGGAGCGCATCGGCGGGTTCGCCGAGAAGGCGAAGTGGCTGCTGGTGGACCGGCTCACCGAGGCGGGGCTGCGGGTCGAGTCCGGGGCGCCCTGGGCGCCGTACACCGTGACCGACCGCAACGTCCTCACCGGGCAGAACCCGGCGTCCTCCGCGCCGCTCGCCGCGCTGCTCAACGAGAAGCTCGGCTGAGTCACAGTCCCAGTGCGGGAAACAGCGCCGAGTCGACGTACCGGCGCAGGAAGTCCGCGTCCGCCGGGGTTCCCTCGATCAAGGGGCGGGTGACCAGCGCGCCCACCATCAGGTGCGCGACGTAGTCGAGCGCGGGGGTGTCCGGGGGGACCTCCCCGCGCTCGACCGCTCGGGCGAGCAGCGTGTCGAGGCCGGACACCTCGGGGTCGATCAGCAGGCGGCGCAGCGCCGCCAGGAGTTCCGGGTGCGTGTGCACCGCGTAGGTCAGACCCCGGATCAGCGCGGTGTCCTCGGCCATGCGGTGGTCGTCGATCCGGTCGATCAGGGTCATGAAGTCGCCGCGCAGGGAACCGGTGTCGATGTCGGCCAGGGTGACCGGCTTCTGGTGGCGCAGCGCCTTCGCGACCAGCTCCGGCTTGCCCGCCCACTGGCGGTAGAGGGTCGCCTTGCTGCACCGGGTGCGGGTGGCGACCGCCTCCATCGTGAGCCCCTCGTACCCGACCTCGCGCAGGAGGTCCAGGACGGCGTCGTACAACTCGGCCTCGCGCTCCGGGCCGATGCGGCTGCGGCGTGAGCGTGGCGCTGCGGTCGTCGGGTGTCCGGTCATGGCCACCGTCCCCTCACTTGGTGTCCCGGCCTCCACGCTATCGCGGACATAGATGAATACGAAACCGTTTCGGTCGTGAAACCTGCCACCTGTAAGACTGGACCCGAGCACCGCCGGAAGGGACACGCATGCCGACCACGTCACCGCCCGCCGCGAGACCGGGCCGACCCCGTGACCCCGGCGCCGACGAACGCATCCTGCAAGCGGCCGTCGACGAACTCGCCGAGACCGGCGTCGCGGGCTTCCGCACCAACTCCGTGGCCGCCCGCGCGAAGGTCGCCAAGCGCACGCTCTACTCCCGCTGGCCGGAGCGCGACGACCTGGTCCTCGCGGCGCTCAGCAGCCTCTCCGGCTGCATCCACCCGCCCCGCACCGGCAGCCTCGAACAGGACCTCGGCATCCTGTACGACAAGATGGCCGAGACCCTGGAGAGCCCCCAGTGGCTCATCGTCTACCGGTGCTCCTTCGAGTTCCCCGACTTCCCGGAGCTGTACGCCACCTTCCTGCGCGACTGCGTGGACCAGCCGCTCGCGGTCATGGAGGACGTCCTCTACGACGCCGAGCGGCGCGGTGAACTGCGGCCGGGGCTCGACCGCTCCGTCGCCGCCGAGTCCTTCGCCGCCGCGCTGACCAACTTCAGCTCGCACATCTCGCACCAGCGCGGGGTGAGCGCGGCGGGTACGCGGGACCGGTTCCTGGACCTGTTCCTGAACGGGGTGCGGTCCGCGGAGAGCTGACCCCGGCAGCGGGCATGCTTGTTCGGCGATACGCTGTACCGTACGCTGACCCGCATGTCCCGCACCTCCCCGTCCCTGGACCGCGCGACCCCGGCCCGCATCGCCGAGACCGCCCTCCGCCTGGTCGACGAGGGCGGACCCGAGGCGCTCACCTTCCGGGCCCTCGCGGCCAGGCTCGACATCTCGCTCGCCTCCCTGCAGCGCCGCTGCACCGACCTCGCAGGCCTCCTCGACCTGTGCCTCGACCACCTCGCGGCCCGGCTCCCGGAAGCCACCGGCGACTGGGCGACCGTGACCGAGACCCGGTTCACCGCCCTCTACCGGCTCCTCGTCGCCCACCCCGGCCTCCTCGCCCTGCGCGGCACCCGCCCCTGGCTCGGCCCGAACCTCCTCGCGCGCCTCACCGAACCGCAGCTCGCCGACAGCCTCGCCGCCGGCATGACGCCCACCGAGGCGATCACGACGTACCGGTCCCTGTACCTCCTCACCCTCGGCAGCGCCGGCTTCGTCGACCACCGCGACCCCGCCGCCGCCCGCGCCACCACCCGCCGCGCGCTGGCCGCGCTCGACCCCGACGCGTTCCCCGTCCTCACCGCCCACCTGGCCGAGATCGTCCCCGCCGTCACCGACCACGACGTCTACCTCGACGCCCTCCGCCGCCTGATCCACGCCGCCAAGGAGCCCCACGCATGATCTTCAGCAGCGACAACACCGCCGCCGCCTCCCCCGAGATAGCCGAGGCGATGACCCGGGCCGCCACCGGCCCGGCTCTCCCGTACGGCGCCGACGACCACTCCGCCTCCGTACGGCGCCGGCTCGCCGACCTCTTCGAGTGCGACGTCGACGTCCTGTTCGTCTCCACCGGCACCGCCGCCAACGCGCTCAGCCTCGCCACGCTCACCCCGCCCTGGGGCAGCGTCCTGTGCCACCACGAGAGCCACGTCAACAACGACGAGTGCGGGGCGCCCGAGTTCTACACGGCGGGCGCCAAACTCGTGTCCCTCGGCGGCCCCGACGCCAAGATCGACCCCGCCGAACTGCGCGCCGCCGTCCGCCACAAGGCGGGTGACGTGCACAGCGTCGAACCGTCCGTCGTCAGCATCACGCAGGCCACCGAGTCCGGTGCGGTCTACACCCTCGACGAGGTACGGGAGCTGGGGGCCATCGCCAAGGACGCCGGGCTGCGGGTGCACATGGACGGCGCGCGGTTCGCCGGCGCCGTCGCCTCCCTCGGGTGCACCCCCGCCGAGCTGACCTGGAAGGCCGGGGTCGACCTGCTGTCCTTCGGCGCGACCAAGAACGGCACGATGACGGCCGACGCGATCGTCGTCTTCGACCGCTCCCGCACCGCCGAACTCGCCTTCCGCGGCAAGCGCGCCGGACAGCTCACCGCCAAGATGCGCTTCCAGGCCGCCCAGTTGGACGCCTACCTCACCGACGGCCTCTGGCTGCGCAACGCGGCCCACGCCAACGCGATGGCCGCCCGCCTCCAGGACGGCCTCAAAGCGATCCCCGGCGTCGAACTCCTCGGCGCGGCCGACGCGAACATCCTCTTCGTCCGCTTCCCGCAGCAGGTCATCGACGGACTCCTCGCGGACGGGTTCGTCTTCTACCACGACCGCTGGGGACAGGGCGTCGTACGCCTCGTCCCGTCCTTCGCGACGACAAAGGCGCAGGTCGACGCGCTGATCGGCGCGGCGACCCGGCACGCTTCCTGACGGTCAGCGGTTGCCGCAGTTGTCCTCCCAGACCATGTTCGCGTACTTGTCACCCTTGAGGTAGACGGCGCTGATCCAGTACGAGTAGCGGTCTCCCTTTCTGCCGGTGCTGACCCAGACGTCATTGGTGTAGCCGTTGTCGGTGATCGACTCGCCCCACTGCCAGCACAGGCCGAGGACCGTGAAGTTGGCGGGGTACACGTCCTCCTTGTGGCTGTGGGAGTCGGGTTGGTCACGGACGTTGACGGCCTCGTAGGTGGTGACCATGGCGGCGGCGGAGGCCGGACCGGTCGCGAGCGCGAGGCAGGCGGCGGTGGCGGCGGTCAGGGTCAGCGCCTTGGTGAGGTTCTTCATCGTTCCTCCGGTGACGGTGGTCGTTTCGCGATGCACTGTGACATGGGCCGACCCGCTCGGAGAAAAGCTTTGATCTTCTTCGAAACGTGCCGTCACGGCCGGGAGCCGAGGCGCACGGCCCGGCGCGTGCGGATCTGGCGTGCCGCTGTCCGGCGACCCGCAGCAGCAGCTTCCCCGTCGACGCCCGCCCGCCCAGCAGCTGGTGCGCCCGAGCCGCCTCCGCCAGCGGGAACTCGGCGGTCACCGGCAGGGACACCGTGCCGTCGAGCACCTTCGCGTACGCCCGTTCCGTGAGCGCGCGCAGCTCGTCCGGCGCGGACGCGGCGAGGCCGAGGAGGGTGAACGCCGACACGGAACGCCCCCGCGCACCCAGCTCGGGCACCCCGGCCCGCCAGGGCTCGGCGCCGGACGCGTTGCCGAAGGACACCAGGCGGCCGTACAGCGCGAGGGCCTCCAGGCCCTGCCGGAGGGTCTCGCCGCCGACCGGGTCGACGCCCTTGCCGCCGGTGGCGCGCAGGGCGTCCGCCGCGACCGTGCCGATGCCGCCCGCCGCGCCGTGCACGAGGACCGTCTCGCCGGTGCGCAGGCGGCCGACCTCGTGGAGGAGGGCGTGCGCTGTGGGCAGGACGGTGGGGAGCGTCGCCGCCGTCCGCAGGCCGAGGCCCTCGGAGAGCGGGACCGTGGCGGTGGCCTCGGCGCGGACGGTCTCCGCGTAGCCGCCGCCGGGGAGGAACGCGGCGACCTCCTGGCCGGGGGAGGGGTCGGGGGTCTCGGTGTCGACCGGCTGCGGCGGGAGGAGTTCGACGTGAGCTTTCCGGGGCTGCTCGATCTGGTACTGCGGGACTGAACTCCCTTTCTCGGGCGCCCGGTTCGCGCTCAGTCGCCCCGCTGGGCAGGCGGCTTTCCGCCCCGTGCCCGCCTGCGCGCCGGCACCCGTGAGCCGACCTGCTCGGCGATGAGCCGCCGGTAGTCCGGGCACTGGGTGACGTCCTCGCACTCGCAGTTCAGGCCACACTCGATGAGCTCCAGCGAGGCCCGGGCCGCGGCGATCCTCGATCGGAGCCGGTCGGCCTCGGCGCGCAGGATCTCGTGCCGGGCAGCGCGTTCGGAGGTGGCGGACAGGCTCCTGATGGTGTCCAGGCCCAGGCCGGCCGCCTTGCCGATGAGGATCGTCGCCACGCGGGTGAGGTCGTCCGGGCCGTAGCGGCGGCGTCCGCCCGCGTCCCGTGCGGGGTGCAGCAGGCCCACCGACTCCCAGTGCCGCAGGACGTGCGGGGCGAGACCGAACCGTGCCGCGAGGGCGCCGATGCCCATCGCGCTCGCGTTGCCGTCTCCGCTTGACTTCATGGGTCTCCGCTTGACTTCATGTCGACATGAATTCCTAGCCTGGCGCCCATGTCCAAGAACCAGGAAACGGTGGAAAAGCACCGTCGCACCGAGGCCATGCAGGCACTCCTCGACGCGATGGACCAGATGCCGAGCGCCGGCTTGCTGCGGGCGCGCTCCTACGAACTGCTGTCTCTCGTCCCGGGCTCGTCCGTCGTGGACATCGGCTGCGGTGCCGGGCGGGCCGTCGCCGAGCTGGCCGAGCGCGGCGTCCGCGCGGTGGGCGTGGATCCCGATCCGTGGATGCTGGCCGAGGCCCGGAAGCGGTGGCCCGCGGCCGAGTTCTCGGAGGCGGGGGCGGAGGATCTGCCGTTCGCCGACGGAAGTGTGCGCGGCTACCGTGCCGACAAGGTCTTCCACACCCTTCGGGAGCCGGGGCGCGCGGTGGCGGAAGCGCGGCGCGTCCTGTGCCCGGGCGGCAGGATCGTCCTGGTCGGGCAGGACTGGGACGCCGTCATGGTCGACTCCGACGACCCGGAGCTGACCCGCACGATCGTGCACGCCCGCGCCGACCTGTTCGGCACGCCCCGTGCCGGCCGCCAGTACCGGGGCCTGCTCCTGGACGGCGGTTTCGACGACGTCACCGTCGAGGTGCACACCAGCGTGTTCACCGATCCCGCGATGCTGCCGTTGGCCGCCATGCTCGCCGAGTGGGCCTGCGTGAGCGGTGCCGTCGGCCGCGACCAGGCCGATGCGTGGCTCGCCGAACAGCGCCGACGCGCCGAGGCCGACCGCTTCCTCATCGCCCTTCCGTTCTTCGTGGCCGCCGCTTCCGCCTAGGGAGTGCGGACCGCCGCTGTCACCTCACGGCCCTTGGCCTCCGGGCCGCCCCGCAGGAGAGCCCGGGGGCGGCCCGGAGGCCGAGGACGGTGAGGTGTTCCGGCAGAGGAACCGCGTGGCGGTGGACCGTGGACCCCGCCCGCGCCCCGCGCGTCTCGCGCCGCCGCACTCCTGCTCGACGTGCCTGGCGGGTGATCCGGCAGAGGCGGTGCCCGGTGGTCTGTCCGGTGGACGTCCCGCCGGCGATCCAGCAGGTGGGCCCGGTGTGCGCTCTAGCGGGTGGACCCGGTGTGCTCCCGCACAGGCGCCGCCTCGCTCGCCGTCGTCCCGGTCCCCGGCTCGGTGTTGTGCTTGGCGAGGGCGCGGCGGCCCGGCAGGACCGCGAGGACGATCGCGGTTCCGGCGGCCATGATGATCCCGCCGATGAGGCTGGTCTGGGCGACGCCGTGGGCGAAGGCCTGGTGGACGGCGTCCACGGCGGCCTGCGCCTGCTGGGGTCCGGCGGAGGGATCCTGCGCGACGCGCTGGGCGACGGCCAGGCCGGCGCCGACCGAGTCCTTGGCGGTCTCCATCGCCTCCGCCGGGAGCCGGTCGCCCACCAGGTCGGTCAGCTCGTCCCGGTAGGCCGTGCCCAGCAGCGAGCCCAGCACCGCGATGCCCAGCGCCCCGCCCAGCTCCAGCGCGGTGTCGTTGACACCGCCGCCGACGCCCAGCTCGGACTCGGGGAAGGAGCCCATGATCGTGTCGGTCGCGGGGGAGATGGCCAGGCCGAGCGCGAGGCCCAGCATCATCAGCGGCACCAGGAAGTCCCCGTACGTCGACCCCTTGTCGATCTGGGTGAGGAGGAACATGCCCGCCGTGCCGATGGTCATGCCGGTCACGGCCATCACCCGTACCCCCAGCTTCGGGGCGAGGACCCCGGTCACCGCGGACCCGAGGAACACCGCACCGCCCAGCGGCAGCAGCCGCACCCCGGTGTCCAGGGCGCCGTAGCCGAGGACGAACTGGAGGAACTGGGTCGAGTAGTAGATGACGGCGAACATGCCGAAGAAGAAGAACATCACCGCGAGCATCGAGCCGGTGAAGGGCCGCAGCGCGAACTTGCGGACGTCCAGCATCGGGTGCGGGTGGCGCAGTTCCCAGACGACGAAGGCGGCCAGACCCACGCCGGCGAGGACGGCGGCGGTGACCGGGCCGGCGCCCCAGCCGGCGTGCGGGCCCTCGATGGCGGCGTAGATCAGGGAGCCGACGGTGACGATCGACAGCAGGCCGCCGACGTAGTCGATCCGGGCCATGCCCTGCGCCTTCGACGGCGGTACCAGGGCGAGCGCGCCGACCACGGCGACGAGTGCGATGGGCACGTTGATCAGGAAGGTCGAGCCCCAGGCGTGGCCCTCAAGGAGCCAGCCGGAGACCAGCGGGCCGACGGCCACCGCCACCCCGGAGGTCGCGGCCCAGGCGGTGATGGCCTTGGCCCGCTCGCTGCGGGGGAAGGTCGCGACCACCAGGGACAGCGTGGCCGGCATCACGACCGCGGCACCGATTCCCATGATCGCGCGGGCCACGATGACCAGCGAGGTCTCGTCGACCAGGCTCCCCATCACCGAACCGGCGGCGAAGACCAGCAGACCCAGCACCAGCGCGCCGCGTCGGCTGTACTTGTCGCCGATCGCGCCCAGCACCAGCATCAGCGCCGCGTACGGAACGGTGTAGCTGTCGACGACCCATTGCAGATCACTGCTGCTCAGGCCCAGGTCGGTGGTCATGTCGGGGGCGGCGACGATCAGCGACGTGTTCGCCATCACCGTGATCAGCAGGCTCAGGCACAGCACGAGCAGCGCCCACCAGCGCCGCGCGTACGGCCCGGTCATTTTCTCCACGGGGGTGTTTGCAAGGAAGGGCATCAGTAGCTCCTGAGAGGGGACGGGCGGATGAGCGGAAGTACTTAATTGCCCATCGATGTGCACAATAGTTTATTGCCCCTCGATGTGCAACTATCGCGATGGCTCCCTCCTCCCACCCGCCTTAGAGGTACCGACGTGACCAGCCGACCAGCACGAACACCGACGACGAGGCCGGAACGGTCTCCGGCCCGCTCCCACGAGACGCCACCCCCTCCTGCTCCGAATTCGTCCCCCGCGCAGACTTCGACCTCCACTTCGGCACAGCGTCGGGACGCACGGGCCACCCGTGCCCGGATCCTCGACGCGGCTCGGCGGGAACTGACCCGCGACCCCGACAGCCGCCTGGAGGACATCGCCGCTGCCGCCGGTGTGGCCCGGCGTACCGTGTACGTCCATTTCGCCTGCCGGGCCGCGCTCGTCGAGGGCCTGGCCGCCGAGGCCGCGGAGGCGATCCGGCGCGCCGTCGCGGGTGCCCCGGCCCCGACCCCCGACGCCGTCTCGGACCTGGTGCGATTCGTCCTCATGGTGTGGCCCGTCGGCGACCGCTACCGCGCCCTCATCCGGCTGGCCCGCGGCCATGACCTCGCACGCGCACGCGTCGACGAACTGCTGACTCCCGCCCGCTCCATGGCCACGAGGGTCTTCGTCCACGGCCGCCGACAGGGCGTCTTCCAGGCCACCGTCCCGCCCGACCCGCTCGGCCGAGCCATCGAGGCCCAACTGCTGGCTCTGCTCGACTGCGCCGACTGCGGGCTGTGGTCCGACGACGGCACCGGCGCCGCCACCGCCGTCCTCATCGCCGCCGGAGTCGCCCCGGACACCGCCGCCGCGAAGGTCGATCAGGTGCGGAAGTCCGGGTCGCCCCCGAGCTCCGTCTGAAACCCCGTCCCCGTACCCCGCTCGCACTCACGCATGTCCGCCCCGACCACGACCGTGACCAGGGGTGCGAGTTCTCGTACGCGCACGGACCCGCCGACGCTCCGACGGCCCGCTGCCGGTGACCGAACTCGCCCCGCGGATCGACGGGTTGACGAAGTCAGGCGGCAGCGGCGAGGCCCGGGCCCGCTCGGCGGAGGCGACCGCCTTCCGTCGTACACGGACCTGTCCGACGCCCTGGGCCTGGAACTGACCCGGGGCTACGGTCCCGCCCGGATCCCTTCAGGGACTTCAAGGTCGCGGGCGGCGTCGCCCTGCCCGAGGCCGGCGAGACGTTGCTCGGCGAGTCGGTCACCTTCCGCCGCGAGGACGCCCGGGACACCTCGTCGAACGGGTCGGCCGGAGAGGAATCAGGTGCCGTCGGACAAAGGAGCCGTGGCCATCGCCGACGCAACCTCCTCGACCACCGCGCTCGCCCGATCCTCCGGCACACCGGCCGCGATGAGGGTGGCCGTGGCGATCCGGTGCCCGTCGTCCTCCAGCGCGCCGGTGTTGACGGACTCCACCAGAGCCACGATCAACGCCATCAGACCTGCGCTCTGCACGGGCGGCGACAGACGGGAGTGGAAAACGCCGTCCCGCTGCCCGCGCTCCAGGATCCCGATGACGGCCTCCCGGGCCGGCGCGAGCACCTCGGCGAAGCGCTCGGAGCCGAGGTCCCGCCGGGTGAGCGCCACCAGCATGCGGTAGCGGTCTCCCACCCGCCACAGCCGGAGTACGAACCACGCCAAGGCCCGCTCGGCCGACTCCCCCGGCTCCGGCGCGGCCTCCATCGCGTTCCGAAACGTCTCGGCGGCTTCCTCGGCGAGCGCCTCCAGCAGCGCCGCCCGCCCCGGGAAGTGCCCGAAGAGGGTGCGCCGGACGACCCCGGCGGCCCGCGCCAGCTCCTCCAGCGTGACATCGGGGTTCCGCCCCAGCTCCTCCCGGGCCGTGGCCAGGATGCGCGCCCGGTTGGACCGCGAATTACGGCGCAGCGGCTCGCGGCCCACGGGCTTGCTCACGGAGAACCTCGCAGCATCAAAGGACGGACGGGCCCTCTATTTTGTCACGCCGAGCCGAAGCCCTCGTTCCACGCCCCGGTGGCCGCTGCCTCACGCGGGCCCGCCCCACCTCGTGTTCTGCTCCGGAGCGCTCAGTGGTTCGGGGCAACCGCCAGCTCGCGCATGTGAGCGTTGTTCTGCAACGCCCACCGCATGGTCCGCGGCGGGCGCCCGAGCAGGGTTTCCAGTTGGTCGGTGACGACGTCGTACCGCCCGCCGGCGACCAGCCTGGTCAGGGTCTTCATGTGCTCCGCCACGTGCTGGGCCGCAGAGTCGCCCAGGGCTTCCCGCAGGAAGGTCTCGTCCACGAAGGCCTCGTGCCAGGCCTCCAATTCCTCGGGGATGTAGGCGACCTGGCGTCCCAGCGCGGCTGCGTAGTCCTCAGCGAACCCGTACATGTCCTTCAGCTCAGGACCGGTGAGCTCGTAGGACTTCGAGATGTGCGGTGCGGGGTCGACCAGTATCTTCACGCACACCTCCGCCACGTCGTGAGCGGCGATGGGCGCGAGCCGCTGGTCGCCGAAGGGCAGGCGCAGTTCACCGTTGCTCAGCGGGCCCTGTTGCATCCAGGTGATCATGGCGTTCTCGACGAACAGGGTCGCACGCACGTTGACGGCCGGGAGGCCGGACCAGTCCAGCACCTGCTCGCAGACCCAGTGCGCCCGCTGCTGCGGTGACCAGTCCGTGGCCAGTCCGCCGAGCCAGGAACGCCGCTCCTCGTCCGGTGTGGTCATCTTCTCGAGCGTCATGTACACCTGCTCGTAGTCCGACATGTGCACGAAGGCCTCGATGTCGCCCTGGGCTCGCGCCGCCGCGGCCATCAGGGTGAGGGCATCGGCGTAGTACGGCGACAGGCTCATGCTGAAGTAGACGCGCTTGACACCCTTCAGTGCGGCGGCCACGTCCGCGAATTTGAGCAGGTCGCCGACGAAGACCTCGGCCCCGGCCTCGCGCAGCGACTGCGCGCGCTCGTCGTCCCGTCGCACGAACGCGCGCACCGGGTGGCCCTGTTCGAGCAGCATGTCGACCATCAGCCTGCTCACGCCACCGATCTGGCCGCCGGCGCCGGTGATCAGAATGGGATTGCGTTCCGTCATTGTTGTGTCCTCCGTCTGGTGGGGTGGGTCGAGATCTCCGGGCTTCAAGACCGTCCGGTGACCCCTTGCGGGCTTTTGCCGGCGATCGTCTGGAGGGCGGCTTCGGCGTCCGCGATGGCCAGCGTCCTGTTGATGTCGGCGCCGGCGAGTGCGCCGGCCGCCGCGGAGGCCCCGACCTGGGCGACCAGATCGGTGACGTTGCCGGCCACCCACACGCCCGGCACCTCGGTGGTGCCGTCCGTGCCGGAGGCGAAACCGCGGCCCTTCGGCAGGTCCAGCACCGGCAGGCCCAGGCCTTCCAGGCCCTGGGTGCGGGCCTGCATCGGCGCGGCGACCGCGATGACGCGGCGGGCCACGACCTGGCCGTCGGCCAGGCGCACCCCGGCGAGGGCACCGCCCTCGTCGTCGACGACCTCGGTGACCGGGGTGTCGACGACGCGGATGCCGCGGGCGGCGAAGCGGGCGCGGCTGTCCTCGTCGAGGTCGGTGCCGTGGGTGAAGTAGGTCAGGTCCTCGGTCAGCTGACGGAACAGATACGCGTGGATGATGGAGACCGGTCCGGTGGCGAGGACGCCGATGGACTCGTCGCGCACCTCCCAGCCGTGGCAGTACGGGCAGTGCAGCACGCTGTGCCCCCAGTGCTCGGCGAGCCCGGGCACCTCCGGCAGCACGTCCTTCAGGCCGGTGGCCACCAGGACGCGGCGGGCGGTGATGCCGCGGCCGTCGGCGAGGGTGACGGTGAACCGCAGGTCCCCGTCCGCCGACGGGGCGGCGGGCTCGGCCGAGACGACCTCGCCGTGCACGACACGTCCGCCGTACTGGCGCACCTGCTCCCGGCCCCGCCGGAGGATCTCGGACGGCGGGGTGCCGTCCAGGGCGAGGAGGCCGTGCACGGCCTCGGCGGGCGCGTTGCGCGGGGAGCCGCTGTCGATCACGACGACCGAGCGGCGGGAGCGGGCGAGGATCAGCGCACCGTTCAGCCCCGCGGCGCCACCGCCGATCACCACCGCGTCGACGGTGCCCTCGGCCAGCGCGTCGCTCTCGTACGGAGGAGTCGTCACAGCCGTGGCCTCCTGCCTTTCCTTGTCAGTCATGGTTCGGTCGACCTTTCGAGTTCTGGGTGGTCGGAAGGGGGGAGGTCAGCGGTTCAGGAAGTCCAGGATGTGGTCGGCGACCGTCTTGGGCTGTTCGACATGCGGGAAGTGCCCCGCGCCGGGTATGACGACGCGTTCGAAGCCGTTCGTGAACAGGTCGTCCATGCCGTCGCTCACCGTCACGGAAAAGCAGTTGTCGTCGGCCCCGTGGAGGTAGAGCGACGGGACGGTGATGGCACCGAACGCCCGGGCTTCCAGGGCTCGGGCCGCCTCGTCCGCGGGCGGCGGCGTGAACAACTGGCGGTAATAGCCCAGGATCTCGGTCAGGACTCCGGGAGCACCCAGGGTTTCCTTGAGCGCGGCCCGCTCCGCGTCCGGCAGCTCATAGCCGGGCGACCACTCCCGCCAGAGCCGGTCGATGAAGGCGAAGTCGTCGAGCTCGATGGCCGCCTCCGCCAGGGCTGTCTGGAAGAAGAACATGTACCAGCTGCGTCGCTGCTGGTCACCGTCATTGACCCACGCGGTCATCGTCTGACGGCCATGGGGCCCCGCCATGGTGACCAGCTTGCGGACACGCCTCGCGTCGAGGCACGCAGCCGCGTACGCCGCCGCGGCTCCGAAGTCGTGGCCGATGAGATCCGCCTGCTCACGCCCGAGCGCTTCGATCAGGGTCAGGACGTCCTGGCCGGTCGCGGTGATGCGGTAGGAGCCGTCGGGGGCCGCGCCGCCGGGCCAGTATCCGCGCTGTGCGGGCGCGACCGCCCAGTACCCCTCCCGCGCAAGGCGCTCAAGGATCCCTGTCCAGCTGGCGGCATGATCGGGAAACCCATGGAGGCACACGACGAGCGGCCCGCTGCCGGCCTCAAGGACCGGAACCTCCACTCCGCCTGCCTGAACCGTCCGATGACGGACACGGTCGGCCGCCTGGGGCACCTGTGTCATGACTTCACCCTCCAAGCCGCCTTCGCGGCATCTTGGTCCGGCAAGCTCGGACCAAGTAGCAAGTAAGCGGCGCAGGTGATCGCGTACGCGCTGAGCACCCAGCTCAGGTTCGACAGCGAGGACTCGTGGACACCGCGGCAGATGCAGGACAGCCCGACGTTCGTGATGTGCAGATCCGGTACGGCGGTGAAACTCGCCGTCGCGAAGTGCGCACGCAGCCTGTCCGGGCAGTTCAGGACCGTTGTGTACTGAACAGTCAGAAACCTAGATGGTTCTGTACTGGGTTGTCAAATACGGTGGGTCGGCTTTACCGTCGGTGTATGGCGACCTGGGCCGCGGCAGCCTCTCGCCGGAACCGCGCCGGACGGCGAACCGGTTCACCAGCACGCCGGCCGAGGGCTCGACCACTCCATCCCGCCGTTCATCACCCTGTGCACCGCCGCGCACCCCGACCGGTCGGTGCGGACCACCGGCAAGGGGTACCCGGTCGGCTTCTCCAAGCGCTCGTACCAGACCGCCGTGTGACACCGACAATCGTGTGACGACAACACCGAATCAGATCGCCTCCATTGGGGAGAACAACATGACCGAAGCCACAGACCGCATCATCGACGCCCTGCGCAGCGGGCACGACCACCTCGCCGCCGTGGTGCACGGACTCACCGCCGCCGATCTCACCCGCCCGTCCGGCGCGTCGCAGTGGGACGTCTCCCAGGTGCTCAGCCATCTGGGCAGCGGCGCCGAAATAGGCCTGGCCGCACTGGAGGGCGCGACGGGCGGTACGGGTGCCCCCGACGGCGACTTCAACAAGTCGGTGTGGGCCCGCTGGGACGCGATGACCCCGGCCGAGCGCGCCGAAGGCTTCGTCACCGCCGACCAGGCGCTGGTCGAACGCTACGAGGGCCTCGACGCGGGGACCCGCAGCGACCTGCGGATCGACCTCGGCTTCCTGCCCGCGCCGGTGGACGTCGCGACCGCGGCGGGGCTCCGGCTCAGCGAGGTCGCCCACCACTCGTGGGACGTCGAGGTGGCCTTCGACCCGTCGACGCCCCTGGCGTCCGCCACGACCGGGCCGCTCCTCGACCAGGCCGGCCTGCTGCTGGGCTTCCTCGGCAAGGCGGACGCCCTGGAGAACCGCCCCGTCGCCGTCGCGGTGCACACCACCGCACCCGAGCGCGCCTTCGGTCTCTCGGTCGGCGAGACGGTCGCGCTCACCGGCGAACCCGAGAACGCCGACGCCGTGCTGACGGCCCCCGCCGAGTGGTGGCTGCGACTCGTCACCGGCCGGCACGCCCCCGCCCACACCCCGTCCTCCGTGACCCTCACCGGCGACACCGTCACCCTCGACGACCTGCGCAGGGTCTTCCCCGGCTTCTGAGCCCGGCGGCAAGGCAACGGGCACGGGAACACGCCCTGGCCCGCGCGTTTCACCCGGGCGCGTGTCCGGATCATTGGCGACAACGAGAGAGTGCCTTCTGACCTGGGACGACAGGGCTTGTCCAAGGCTTCTGCCGTCTCACGGGGGAAGGCGCTCTCTGCGTGCACACCACCGGGTCACGTCCCCGACTCGCCGTCCCGGCCGGGATCACGTGCAGCCCGTGCGGCAGGCCTCGGTAGTCGCCACCCTCGACGCGGACGACGTTGCGGGCCCGGGCGACCTCGTTCTCCCGCTCGTATTCGAGGAACTCCACTCACGCTGCGATGGCGGCGATGTCCAGGCTTTTCATCCGCGCGCTGTTGGTCCTCGTCCTGGCGAGCAGCCGGCCGGCGATCGGCAGCCGGGCGAGGCGGACCATCGCGGACCGAAGCAGCAACTCGGCGCGGTTGCCCGGGGTGAAGAAGCTGCGCTGGCTCACAGCGTTGCCGAGATGGTGGGTGATGAACGGGCGCAGGTGGTCCTCCCAGTCCTGCAGCGCTCGTGGCACGTCGTGGGGGTGGCGTTCCAGCATGGTGCCGAGCAGGTCCGCCCCGGCCATGCCGGTGGATGCCCCCATGGCGGAGTAGACGGTCAGGCACCACGCGGCGTCGCCGACGAGCACGACTCGGCCGCGGTGCCAGTGGTCGAGGTGCACCTGCTCGGCGGAGTCGAACAGGTGGTCCGGGGCCTTCTCGAACTGGTCGAGCAGCCAACCGAGCGTGGAGCCGGTGGGCTCGGGGCCGTAGGCGGCGCGCAGCGAGTCGATGGCCGGCCGGGTGAACTCGGCGTCCACGTTGTCGGTGCGGTAGGAGAACATCACCGTCGGCAGACGGTCGGCGAACGGGAACACCCACACCGACCGGCCCGCCTCGGCCATGACCAGCCCGTCCTGCGGGCGGTAGCCGGGTATCGGCTCGGGCAGGCTGTACACGGCGATCATGTAGTTCAGCCGACGGATCGGGCTCTGCTCGGGCTCGAACGCGAGCCGGCGCACCGTCGAGCGCAGTCCGTCCGCCCCGACCACCAGGTCGAACCGTTCGATGGTCCTCGCCTCCGTCGTGAGGTCGCGGATCTCGACGTCCACCCCGTCGGGGAACTGGTCCAGCGCGACCGGCACGGTCGAGTACCGGATCTCGACCTCGTCGGGCAGGGCGGTGAAGGCCGCGTCTTCGATGTCGCCCCGCACCACCAGCCGAGATCCGCCGAACACATCGGCGTAGCTCACACCGCGGCGGCGCCGGCCCGTGCGGGCGACGTCGTAGCTCACGCTTTCCGGAGCGATGCGATTCGGCACCGCATCGGCGAAGCCCAGCCGTTCGGCGGCGGCGAGCCCGGCCCCGAACAGGGCGAGGAAGTATCCGCCGCGGCGCCGCTCGGGGGCCTTCTCCAGCACCACGACGTCCCAGCCCGCGCGATGCAGCCGCAGTGCGGAGGCGGCCCCGCTGATCCCGAGGCCGACCACCAGGGCCCGCTGTCGCGATGTCGTGTTCTTGTCCATGGGATTGTGCTCCGGCATTGTCGTGTCCTCCATCTGGTGGGGGGTGGGTCGGCCGTTCAGGAAGCCGAGGCTGTGGAGTCGGCGAGGCGGGCGGGGAAGTCGAGGAGGGTGGCGTTGCCCTCGGCGCGACGCTCCTGCCGCTTGCTTGCTGGGCATGACTGAAAACCGTCTGAGAACTGATCAGTTTCCAGGCGGGGAATCTGATGGGTTTCCTCACCGCTGAAGGTGAGGCGAGCGGGTGACGGGCCGAGATCGCGGAGCTGCTTCGGAAGGCGTTGGGGTAGGTACGCGCGCCGGACGTCGTCTGGAGGAACAGCTCAAGGAGTGCCGGGAGCGTCCTCGGTCGGGAAGTGGCCGGCGCCCGGGACCTCGACCACGGGTGCGTCGGGGTGGCTGAGCCTGAACGACGGGATCACGTACTCGGGCAGCAGCGCGGTGCCCTGCGGGCCCTCCAGGACCTGCCGGGGGAAGGGGCTGGAGTACGCGCGGATCCAGGTCGGCGTGGCGATCTCGGGTCGGGCGGCATGGTGCAGGTCGATCAGCAGGTGGGCGATGGTGCGACCCGCGTTTCCGAGGATCTGCTCGAACGCAATGTGTTCGTTCGCGTCGTACGTGCGGTCCTGCGGTGTCTCGCTCTTGCCGACGTCGACGTAGTGCCGGCGGAAGCCGGCCGCCCCGTTGAAGCGGGCGGGATACGGCAACGTGCCGTCGAACGTCTCTTCAGCAGCAATCACGGGATCTCGTGCCTTCCGGTGCGGCGTTGTCCGTACTGACCGCGGTCATGAGGCCCTCCGAAGGATTGCTTCTGAAGCAGCTTTCATCGGCTGGCTCACTCTTGCGTCGAGCTGCGCGCGACGCCCTGAACGTCATCAGCCAGTCCGAACCGAGCCTGCCCGGCGAGCTCAGGACGGTTATGGACTGAACAGTCAGGAACCTAGATAGTTCTGTACTGAGTTGTCAAATGCGATGGGTCGGCTTTACCGTCGATGTATGGCCAGACCACGAAGCTTCGACCGCGACCACGTCCTGCATGCCGCCGAGCGGCAGTTCCGCGCCTCGGGCTACAACGGCACGAGCGTCGACGACATCAGCGCCGCCACCGGCCTGGGCCGCGGCAGCCTCTATGCCGCGTTCGACGGCAAGCACGGCGTGCTGCTGGAGGCGATGGCCGGCTACTTCACCCGGCTGTCGCAGGGGCCGCGGAACGCGCTCGCCGGACCGGACGAGGGCGCCCTGGAACGACTGCACGCGTACTTGCTCCGCGCCGTCCACGGAGTACCGCTCGCCGCCGACATGCCCCCCGCCTCCGACCGGACGGCGGCGGCCTGCTTCGCCGCCAAGATGGCCCTGGAGATCGGCGCCTCCGACGCCGAGGTGCAACGCCTGGCCGGCGACTGCTTCTCCGTGGTCCGGACAGCGGTGGCCGAGTGCGTGCGAGCGGCGCAGCGCAACGGCGACATCGACCCCGACGCGGACCCCGACGACCTCGCCTACCTTCTGCTGACCATCATCCGCGGCACCGACGTCGTAGGCGCGTACGGCCACAGCCCCGACCGCCTGACCTCGATAGCGGAGAGCGCCTTCGCCTTGCTGCCCCGCCCGCGCCACCGCCGCGAAGGCGCCGAGCCGTCCAGCGACACGGCCCCGCCGGAGACGCCCGCGTGACACGGCGACCGTCTCACGCGTCGGCCGTATCGTCGTCAACTTCCTCCGCTGCGGCGATGACTCCGCCGGACTGCGGGGGAAGCCGGCGGCGTACCCCGACGCCGAGGTGAACCGCCAGGACACTTCCAGCCGGTCCAGTTCGGTGCGGAGTTCGTGGATGGCCCGGGCATGGACACTGCCGCACGGCGGTGATCGGGGCCGCGCGCCGCACCCTGGACGCCGAGCTCGCGCATCAGGCGCTCGACGGTGCAAGGGGCCACCGCATGTCCCTCCCGGTTCGGCTCGCGTCAGATCCTCCGCGTATGCGGCGGGCGGAGGGCGTCTGGAGGCGGCCGTGAGTCTCAGGGAGTGGCGTTCACCAGCCGGAAGGCCGGGCACACGACGAGCGTCTCGTCGTCGACGGGCGTACCGGCCCGTTCCCAGTAGTCGCGGTGCCCCGCCCGCCACGCCGCCAGGTCGGCGTCGCCCTCGCCCTCGGCGGCGGCGTGTTCCCAGGGGACCTCGGCGAAGGGCATGACGGCCACGGACGTGATCTCGACCGTGCCGACCGGGCGGCCGTCGGTGTCGACGAGGGCGAGGCGCTCGCCGGTGGTCTCCAGGGGCTCGTCCTCCTTGGCGTAGTCGTCGAAGAGGCCGGTCGTCGTGGTCTTGCGGCCGGACAGGGCCAGGGAGTTGAGCCAGACCCGCATGTCGCCCGGGGTGCCCAGCTCCAGTGTCCGCATCCCGTCGACCCGTGGCCATGTCATCGGTGATCTCCTCTCGCCGTCGGCGTTCGCCGGATTCGGCAGCCGTCAAGGTTGTTACCATGCATGTTCGTGGCGAACGGGTGGATGCGAGAGGTGGCGGGCCGGTGAGTACGCCGCTGTACCAGCTGAAGGCCGAGTTCTTCAAGACGCTCGGGCATCCCGCCCGTATCCGTGTGCTCGAACTGCTCAGTGAGCGTGAGCACTCGGTCGCGGAGATGCTTCCCGAGGTCGGGATCGAGCCCGCGCATCTGTCCCAGCAGCTCGCGGTGTTGCGGCGGGCGAACCTCGTGGTGACCCGCAAAGAGGGGTCGACCGTCCATTACTCGCTGACGGACCCGCGTATCGCCGAGCTGCTGCGGGTCGCCCGCGAGATTCTCTCCGGTGTCCTCGCGGGGCAGGCGGAGCTTCTCGCGGATCTCCGGGCGCCGCTTCCGGGGGCGTCCCGCAACCGCTGAGGCCGGCCCGAACGGGTGTCGGTGGCTTCTTCATGCCCGCGATGTGGTTGACGCGTCATCTTGAGGGTCCTAGGCTTCTGGTTGAAGCGTCAACAACGACCTTTCGGAGGAGCACCATGAACGGCAACAAGGTCATCGCGGTCGCCGGAGCCACGGGCGCACAGGGCGGCGGCTTCGCCCGCGCGGTCCTCGCGGACCCGGAGTCCGGCTTCACCGTCCGCGCGCTGACCCGCGACCCCGAAGCGCCCGCCGCCAGGGAACTCGCCGGGCTCGGCGCCGAGGTCGTACGGGCGGACTTCACCGACGAGGCGAGCGTCCGCGCGGCGTTCGAGGGCGCGTACGGCGCGTTCCTCGTCACCAACTTCTGGGCGCACATGTCGGCGGAGAAGGAGACCGCCGAGATCGAGGTGCTGGCCCGGTCCGCGCGGGCCGCGGGGCTGCGGCACGTCGTCTGGTCGACGCTGGAGGACACCCGCGAACTGCTGCCGCTGACGGACGAACGGATGCCGGTCCTCCAGGGTTCCTACAACGTCCCGCACTTCGACGCGAAGGGCGCGGGCAACCGGCTCTTCACCGAGGCGGGCGTGCCGACGACCTTCCTCAACACCACGTACTACTTCCAGGGCTTCCTCGGTCCCTTCGCGCCCCAGCGCGGCGACGACGGCGTCCTCACCCTGAGCCTCCCGCTGGAGGACGGCAAGCTCCTGTCCGGCGTCGACGTCGAGGACATCGGCCGCACCGCGTTCGCCCTGCTCAAGGGCGGCGAACAGTACATCGGCGAGACCATCGGCCTCGCGGGCGACCACCTCACGGGCGCCCAGTACGCCGAGAAGCTGTCCACCGTGTACGGCGAGCCGGTGCGGTTCCAGCCGGTGCCGTACGACGTCTTCCGCTCCCTCGGCATCCCCGCCGGGGACGAGATCGGCAACATGTTCCAGTACTACGGCGACTTCGACCGCGAGTTCACGGGCGCGCGCGATCTGGCCCGGCTGCGGGAGATCAACCCGGAGCTGCGGAGCTTCGACGCGTGGCTGGCGGAGAACGCGGGCAAGTTCAGTGGGTGACGTGTCATCTTCCGGGGCTTCTCCCCCCTCTCATGTGACCGTACGAGCAAGGCGTTTCAGGAGTTCCAGGAAAAGTCAATAGTGCTCCCGCGAAGCCCTGGCCAGGAAAGTCGGGCGGTGTTTTAGTCGGATGTATCCGAAGTCGTCGCCCATTTCCGGTGCGGGGGATCATGGCGAGGCAGATCAGGCCGGTGCTGCTGGCGACAGGCGCGGCCGTCGTGGTGGCGTTGCCCGGCATCCTCGCCGCGGCGAAACTCACGTCGCCGGCGATGGCCGCCAGCGCGGTCGGACTGGCGGCCGTCGCGGCCGTCTTCGTGGGCTTCTGGAAGGACGGCCTGCTCCAGCGGTTCCAGAAGGACCGCGAGACCGCGGCGTTCGTCCGGGACGGCTGCCTGACGACGGGCGGGGAACTTCCCGTCGTCCGCGCCGTGGCCGACGCGCGGCTGCTCGGGGTGCACGCGGCACGGCGCAGCACGAGCCGTACGACGACGAGCCAACCGCCGTACGTGCCCCGGGACATCGACGACGAACTGCGTGAACATCTCGCGGCGGCCGGGGCGTTCGTGCTGATCGTCGGGGATTCGACGGCGGGCAAGTCGAGGGCCGCCTACGAGGGGCTCACGGCGACGCTGCCGCAGCACACGCTGATCGCGCCGCAGACCCGCACGGCGCTGCCGTACGCGATCGAGCGGACGGAAGGCAGGCCGCGTGCGGTGCTGTGGCTGGACGACCTGGAGCGGTTCCTCGGGGACGGCGGCCTGTCGAGGAACCTGCTCACCCGGTTCCTCGACACGAAGGGCCAGCACCGGGTCGTCCTGGCCACGATCAGGGCGTCCGAACTGGACACGTACCTGCGCACGGACAACGGCTCACGCCCCCTCAACCGGGAGGTCCTCGACGCGCTGGCGCTGGCACACCGCATCGACCTGCCCCGGATGTTCTCGGCGGCGGAGCGCGACCGGGCCGCGACCCGCACCTGGGACCCCCGCATCGGCGCTGCCCTGGACCACGCCGACCGGTTCGGCATAGCGGAGTACCTCTCGGCGGGTCCTGAACTGCTGCACCTGTGGCACGCCGCCCGGGACGGCGGGGACCACGTGCGGGGCGCGGCCCTGGTCTCGGCCGCGGTGGACTGCCGCAGGGCCGGCGTCACCGCCGCGCTGCCCCGCGCCGCGCTGGAGGAACTCGCCGTCCACTACCTGCCCCAGCGCGGCGGGACGCCGTACCCCGGTGAGCCCGTGGCCCAGGCGTGGCAGTGGGCGACCGACGTGCGCACCACGACGGCGCTGCTCACCCCGCTCGGCCCGGACACGTTCGACGTGTACGACTACCTCGTCGACGAGACGACCTCGCCGGTCTCCGACACCGTCCTGACCGCGGCACTGGGCTTCGCGGACGCCGCCGACGCGATGCGCATCGGTACGATCGCCCGCGCGCACGGCCGGTACGTCATCGCGCTGAGCGCGTACGAAGCGGTCCGTGACGCGCGGATCGGCTCGCTGGGGGAGGACGATCCGGACACCCTGACCAGCCGGGGCCATCACGCCGCGGTCCTGCGGGTGCTGGGCCGGCTGCGGGAGGCCGAGGCCGAGCACCGGGCGGTCCTGGAGGCCCGGGTGCGGGTCCTGGGGCCCGACGACCCCGCGACGCTGGTCAGCCGCAACAACCTCGCCCTCGCCCTGCGGGACCTGGACCGGCTGGAGGAGGCGGAGGCACAGCACCGCATCGTCAGCGAGGCCCGTATGCGCGACCTGGGGGAGAACCACCCCGCGACGCTCACCAACCGCAACAACCACGCCTTCGTCCTGCACGACCTCGGCCAGGTCGCCGAGGCCGAGGCGGAGCACTGCGCCGTACTGGCGGCCTACGAGCGGCTGCTCGGCGAGGCGGACGCGACCCCGAACACCGCCGCCGTCCTGCGCTCCCTCGGCCGGCTGGAGGACGCCGAGGCCGAACACCACGCCGTCCTCGACACCAGCACCAGGGTCTTCGACCCCGACCACCCCGACGCCCTCACCAGCCGGGGCAGCCCCACCCTGGTCCTGCACGCCGTCGAACGGCTCGGCGAGGCCGAGCGGATGCACCGCTCCGTGTACGAGGGGTACGCGCGCGTCCTGGGCCCCGACCACCCCTCGACCCTCACCTGCCGGGAGAACCTCGCGGTCGTCCTGCACGCCCGGGGCAAGGTCGTCGAGGCGGAGCGCGAACACCGGGCCGTCGTCGACGACTTCGCCCGGATCCTGGGACCCGACCATCCCTCGACGCTGATCAGCCGCAGCAACCTCGCCGTCGTGCTCCAGACCCTGGGACGGACGGCGGAGGCGGAGAAGGAGCACCGGTCCGTGCTGGAGGCGTTCGTGAGACTGCTGGGACCCGACCACCCGTCGACGCTGACCAGCCGCAACTACCTCGCCGCGCTGCTGCTGGCACAGGACAAGACGCTCCAGGCGGAGGCCGAACAGCGGGTCGTCCTGGAGGGGTTCGGACGGGTGCTCGGCCCCGACCACTCCTCGACCCTGAGCAGCCGGGGAAACCTCGGCGTCGTCCTGCTCGGCCTGCGCCGGTACACCGAGGCCGAACCCGAACTCCGGGCGGCGCTGGAGGGGTTCGCGCGCCGCCGGGGACCGTCGCACCCCTCGGCGCTGAACGCCCGCTCGAACCACGCGGCGGCGCTGTACTGCCTGGGCTCGGTCGCCGAGGCACAGGCCGAACTGCGGGCCGTGCTCGACGGGTTCACCAGGGTGCTGGGCGCAGACCACCCCCGGACGCTGCGCGCGCGGGAGATGCTGCGCAGGGGCGGACGACGCGCGTGAGGGGCGGGGCGTCAGGCACCGGCGCCCGGCTCGCCCAGCGAGTCCAGGAGTTCACCGAACGCGCGCACCGACTCCTCGCACTCCTGCGCCGACCGCCCGACGGCGGTGACCCCCATCTTCCCGAACCGCCCCAGCGCGGGCCACAGATGAGGCACGACACCCCGCACCGCCTCGCGGTCCAGCCGCAGCCGCGGGGACGCGCGCAACGCCGCCAGCAAGGACGCGGTCGGCACGCCCCGGCAGGACGGGGACAGGACGCTGTCGGTCGCGTGGAAGCACACGGCGCGGCCGTCACGGCTCACCAGCCGGCCCGGCGTACACGGGTCGAGCGGCAGGACCGCGCGCACCGTGCGGTGGGGGTGGGTGCTGCCGGTCTGCCGGAGGTTGACCTCGGTGGCGTACAGCGCCGTGCGGGTCGCGAGGAAGTCGACGCCGGCGTGGCCCGAGGCGCCCAGCGCGGTGAGCGCGGTGAAGACCTTGAGGGACTCGCGCTCGACCGCGTCGCGGTAACCGGCCCGCGCCGGATAGCGGCAGCCGAGGAAATCGCCCGCGGTTCCCACGAGCTGGTCGTGCGCGCCGAGCAGCTCCACGCGGGAGTCCCGGCCCAGGTGGGCCAGCGCGCTCGGGTGGGCGAGCCCGTCCCCCGCGTGCCGTTCGACGACGGCACCCACCTCGCCGACCCGGCCGAGGAACTCCGTACGCCGCACGCCCGCGCCCATCGGACGCAGCGTGGCCCGCAGGTCCCGCTCGACGGCGTGGGGGCGGTCGTCGTCGACGGCGACCACGGCGTTGCCGTGCCCGGAGCCGAAACCGTGGTCGAGCTTGACGACCCACCGCCCGGGGCCGTGGACGCGGACCAGTCCCGCGAGCCGGGCCGCGAGGGAGGCCACGTCGTGGTCGGGCAGGTAGGAGCCCGGCAGGTGCGGTACGGCCGCCGCCCGGAACAGCCGGCGGCTGCCCGACTTGTGTCCCCAGCCGAGCAACCGCGTGTCGGCTTCGAGGAGTTCGGTGTCCAGGGCGTGTGCGAGGGAGGCCATCCGGGCACTGGAGGCGAAGCACGCGAGGCCCTCCACGGTGTGTCCGGCACGGCGCGCCAGCGCCACGGTGCGGGCCAGCCGCCGCAGCAGGTGCGGGTCGCCGAGGACCTTCTCGCTGAGGTGCCGCTCGCCGTCGTCGTCGATCTCGATCAGGGCATGCCGGGCCCGGCGGTCCGCGGCGGCTGCCGGGCCCGCCGGCACGAGGTCCAGGAGATAGTTCTCGACCTCCGCGCCGACCGCCGGTGCCTGGAGCATGACGACGGCGAGATCGGACTCGCCGGCCACCCGCAGCGACTCCCACAGCCCGCGGGAGGACGACAGCCAGCGGCCCGAGCCGAAGGACATCTCCCGCGCGCTGAACTCCTGTGAGGGGCACACGAGGCGCAGCCGCAGACCGGTCCGGGACCTGAGGGTGGCGTCCAGCCGGTCGAGGGACTCCGTGCGAGCCCGCGCGGTCACGGCCGCAGTGCCCAGTCCAGCGCCGACCGCACGTGGATGAGAGTGGTGTCGAAGACCGGGAGCGGACTCGTCTCCTCGTCGAGGAGCAGCCCGATCTCGGTGCAGCCGAAGATGACGGCCTCGGCCCCGCGGGCCTTCAGGGACTCGATGATCCGGACGTAGGTGTCCCGGGAGGAGTCGAGGACCTGGCCGAGACACAGTTCCTCGTAGATGATCCGGTGGACGCTGTCGCGGCCCTCCGGCTCCGGCACCAGGACCTTCAGTCCGCGGGCCGTGAGCCGGTCCCGGTAGAAGTCCTGCTCCATCGTGTAACGCGTACCCAGCAGCGCGACCCGCTCCACACCCGCCCGCTCCAGCGCGTCCGCCGTCCCGTCCGCGAGGTGCAGCACGGGCACGCCCAGCCCCTCCTGGACGGCGTCGTAGACACGGTGCATCGTGTTCGTGCAGATCAGGACGCACTGCGCGCCGGCGAGCTCCAACTGGTGGGCGCGCTGGGCCAGATACTTCCCGGCCCCCGCCCAGTCGCCGTCGGCCTGCATCTTCTCGATCTCGGCGAAGTCGACGGAGTGCACCACGCACGGAGCGGAGTGCAGACCGCCCAGGCGCTCCCGGACTCCCCGGTTGAGCTCCTGGTAGTAGTACGCCGTCGACTCCCAGCTCATACCGCCGAGGAGACCGATGACCTTCATTCCCTCACCCTTTCCCACCGCACGACTCCAGCGCGCGGCCAAATCTTTCCAGCAGTGAATCGAGGCGTGCCTCGGACGTGCCGAAATTGAATCGGACAAAACTCTCCAACGAGGCGCCGAAAACGCTACCAGGCTGGAGGGAGATCTTTGCCGACTTTGCCAGGAGATGGTGTGCGCCGGAACCGAGAACGGTTCCCAGATCCATCCAGCAAAGGTAGGTGGCGGACGGCTGCGTGTACCGAATCTGTGCGAAATCCGACATGAATTCCGTCACTCTGGTTCGATTGATGGCCAATTGTGCCTTCAATTGATCCAGCCAGTCGTCACACGCTTCCCACGCCGTGATCGTGGCCGCGATACCCAGCACGCTCGCCCCGCTGCGCAGGTGCCACGGCAGTCTCTGGAACCGGATGCGCAGCTCGTCACTGCCGAAGTGGCCGACGGCGCAGCGCAACCCGGCGACATTGAAACTCTTCGCGGCGGAGGTGAAGACGATCGTACGTTCGGCGGCATTCCGTACGGAAGCGATCGACAGGAATTCCGATTCCGGATAGACGATCTCCGCGTGGATTTCGTCGGCGAACACCACCGCGTTCCTGCGCACCGCCAGATCGGCCAGCCTCTCCAGCTCGGCCCGGCCGAAGACCCGGCCCGTCGGATTGTGCGGCTGGCACAGCACGACGAGCCGCAGCCGCGCGGCCGACTCCACCGCCGCCCACCCGTCCCCGCCGGCCTCCCCCACCGGCAGCAGCAGCGCACGGCGCCCCAGCGACCGGATCGCCTCCAGGAACGGCGGATACGTCGGGCTGTGCACCAGGACCTCGTCACCCGGACGGGTGAAGGCCAGCACCGCGCAGCACAGCGCCTGCGCCACCTGGGCGCACACCTCGACCCGTCCCGGATCCGGCGACCACCCCGCAAGACGCCGCGTCCGCTCGGCGAACACCTCCGCCAGCCGCACCGGAGCCCCGCCCGTGTAGTCCGGATAGCCGAAACCGGACCGGTCCACCGCCGCCGACAGCACCGCCCGGATCGGCGGCGCCACCGCGAAGTCCAGCTCGGCGACGTCCGCCGGTATCACCCCGTCCGGGGCGCGCCCCCACTTCAGCCCGCGCCCCGCCCGCAACTCGTCGTCAGTGAGCGCGATCAGCGGCATGTTCCGCACCCCGCACCCCGCGATGCGTCACCTGGAGCACCGACACGACCCGCACCCGCGACCCGGCGGGCACATCGGTGGTGACCCGCGCACCCGACTCGATCCGGCAGTCGTCCCCGATGGTCACCGGCCCGAACACGGACACGTTCCCGGCGAACTCCACGCGGTCCCCGATCCGCGGATGACGCCGGCCCACCCACTGCGCCGGACCGCTCCTGATCGCCCGGCTGCCGAGCACGACGTTCTGCAACAGGTAGCAGTCGCTGCCGATCCGCACCTGCTCCCCGATGACCGTCCCGTAACCGTGGTCGATGACCGCACGGCTGCCGATCACCGCCGCGGGATGGATCTCCACCCCGCTCTCCCGCTTCGCCCACTCCGCGATACGCCGCGCGGCGACCAGGACACCCCCGTCCTGCGCCAGGGCCACCGCGAACCGGTGCAACTCGTGAGCCACCCGGTGTGCCAGCAGCGCGCGGAAACTCAGATAGCTCTCGTACGCGTACACCGGGCTCGACCTCGCCGCCGGATCCCTGGCCACGAGCGCGTACAGATCCTCCAGCACCCGCAGCGGGACGTCGGCCGTCAGCTCCTGCGCCGCCCCCGGCGTCAGCCCGCCGCGCGCGAGATCCCCGCCCACCCGGCGCAGGATCCGCCTGACGTCCGCCTCGACCCTGCGCACCGGCACGGTGTCCTTCACTCGTAGTCCTCCCCGCGGTCGTAGAGAAAGGAGACCAGGACGTTCCCCGGCGACGCCGGGCGGCTCTTGAGCACGGCCGCGAAATTGGCGTGGCTGCTGGGGCCGACGAACACCCGGTGCTCCTCGAACAGCCTCGTCCCGGCCGCCGCCACCTCCCCGTCCGTGACGGGGACGACTGCGGCCAGCTCCCCGCTCGGGAAGAAGGGCGCCGGCTGCCCCACCGAGAACCCCTGGAGGCCGTGCTCGCCGTGCCGGTCGGCCAGCAGATCGCAGTCCGGTGGCTCCACCCCGACCACCTCCACCTCCCGGAACCACTGCCGCAGGGCCGACGAGACACCCCGCGCGGTCGCGCCCGTGCCGAGCCCGCTGACCAGCGTCACCCGCGTGTCACGCCCATGCCCGCGGCCGATCAGCTGCGCCAGGATCTCCGCCCCCGTCCCCTGCTCATGAGCGGCGGGATTCGCCGGATTTCCGAACTGGTTCAGATAGTGGAAACGCCCGGGAGCCGCGCGCAGGATCGACTGGACGGCCGCCTCATTGTCCGCGCAGTCCGGATGGCTGATCCCCCGGTCCACCACTTTCGCACCCAGCCGGCCCGCGATCTCTTTCTTGATCCTCGAATATCCCGGGTCGGTGACCAGGACGAGTTCATGGCCCCGTAATCGTGCCTCCAGCGCGAGACCGATCCCCAGATTTCCACCGGTCCGCTCGACGAGCGCCGTCCCACCACCGCGTACGATCACCCCACGCCGCTCGGCGTCCTCGATCAGCGCACGCGCCACTCGCGCTTTATGGCTCCGGCCGGGATGCAGGAACTCGCACTTCAGGAAAGTGTTCGGAAGTACTTCCAGCAGTGGTGTGGGAAGAATGGTGTCCGACATGAACAGAGCGTAGTACTACGCATGGTAACCATCAAGGGAGGAAGGGCGGCCCGCCATTCCGCTCAGGCGCACCGGAATTCCGCCCTCCCTCCCGGACCCGTCAGTCCGCCCAGACGTCCCACCACTGCTGGGACTGGAAGTTCTTCTGCCAGAGCTGGACGCGGGCGCCGTTGCCCCAGACGTTGGCGTCGCGGTCCAGGACGATGTTGCCGCCGCCGTAGAAGCGGGCGTTGTAGATCGCGCGGTCGCCGGCCGGGTGGGACCAGCTCTGCTGCGAGGTGTTGTTGCAGTCCCAGATCTGGACCTTGGTGCCGTTGGCGCCGCCGCCGTTGGTGTCGGCGTCCAGGCACTTGCCGGGGAAGCGGTAGCTCTCCAGCGCGCCGTTGTTCCACAGGTACCAGCGCTGCTGGGTCGTGCCGTTGCACTGCCAGACCTGGACGATCGTGCCGTTGCCGCCGCCGTTCGCGTCGACGTCCAGGCACTGGGTGGTGGGGCGGTTCGCGAAGTCGTTGGTGATGCGCACGGGCAGGTCGAGGACCTTCTTCAGGGCCGGTGCGGCCAGGCCCGGGGCGGGAGCGGTCCAGTGGACGGGCTGGGACGGGGGCGCCGCGCTCGTCGAGGGGGTGGCGGCGTTCGCCGAGGGCGTGAAGGCCAGAGCGGTGGCGAAGGCCGCGGCGGTCACCGCGGCCCAGCGTCCGGTGCGGGGCATGTGCTCTCCTTGTCGCTGGGGTCGGTCCATGTCGCACAAGTCGAATCCCGTACGGGGGTCACCTCAGCACAGCGGGACGAGCACGCGGCACGCGCGAACAGGCCAAGCCTGTGTGTTTCCGGTGCGTCCGGTGGGGAACGCCGGCCCCGCCGGCCTCACCCGTCCCGCCGGTCAGTCGAGCGCCGCCGCCATCCTCCGCACCCCCTCCGCCACGTTCTCCGGGGACGTCGCCAGGTTCATCCGCACGAAGCCGGCGCCCCCGGTGCCGAAGGCGGGGCCGGAGTTGAGGGCCACCCGCCCGCGCCGGAGGAAGACGTCCGCCGGGTCGTCGCCGAGGCCCAGCGCGCGGCAGTCCAGCCAGGCCAGGTACGTCGCCTGCGCCGGGGTGTACCGCACGGCGGGAAGGTGCCGTGCCAGGAGCCCGGCGAGGAGGCGCCGGTTCTCGTCGAGCCCCGCGAGGACCGCGTCGAGCCACTCCCCGCCGTCCCGCAGCGCGGCGGTGTGCGCGATGACGCCGAGGTGACTGGGGCCGTGGCCGACCTCCTCCGGGAGCCGCGCGAGATCGTCCCCCGCGCCGGGTCCCGCGACGGCGATGGCCGCCTTGAGCCCGGCGAGGTTCCACGCCTTCGACGCGGACATCAGCGACAGCCCGCTCTCCGCGCCGGGCACACCGAGGTACGGCACGAACGCCGCGCCCGCCGCGACGACCGGCGCGTGGATCTCGTCCGCCACGACCCGCACGCCGTACCGCGACGCCAGCGCCGCCACCGCCGTCAGCTCCTCGGCCGTGTGCAACGTACCCGTCGGGTTGTGCGGGCTGCACAGCAGATACGCGGGCCGGCCGCCCTCTGCCGCGAGCCGTGCGAACGTCTCCTCCAGAACGGCGAGATCCAGGCGGTCGTCCGCGCTGAGCGGGGCCTCGACGACCGTCCGGTCCATGTTGCCGAGGAACTGGTAGAACGGTGTGTACACAGGGGAGTTGACGACGACGGAGTCCCCGGGGTCCGACACCAGCTTCAGCATCTCGACGACGCCCAGCATCACGTCCGGCACGATCGCCGTACGCTCCACCGCGAGCCCCTCCCACCCCCACCGCTTGCCCGCGAACCCGGCCAGCGCCTCGGCGTACGCCGTCCCCACCGGGTACCCGGTGTCGCCGAGCGCGACCGCGTCCGTGAGCGCCCGCGCGACCGGCTCCGCCAGATCGACGTCCATCTCCGCGACCCACATCGGCAGGACGTCCCGCGGATACGTCCGCCACTTCATGCTCGTACGACGCCGGAGCCGGCCGAGGGGGACCTGCCGCAGAGGGTTCGTGTTCTCCATGCAGCCAAGCTAGGCGAGAGGCGGGACGGATCACCCGTCCCTTTCACGCCGAGCCCGCAGGCAGCCGGTGCGGAAAGGACGAAGGGGGCCATGGCCAGCGGGAGGCGCGTAGGGGCCAGCCACCCCCCACGCGTCGACCGACCGGGACTCTCTCGCGGGGCCGTGCGGTTCGCCAAGGCGTGAGTCGCCGGCCAGTTGCTCGCCGAGGCCCGGCATCGCTCGGCCGCCCGTGCACCCGCATCGAGCGGGAAATCGTTGCTGTCACCGAGGATGCCGACCTGCCCGTTGCCCTGAACCGGCAATCCTGCATGGGATTCATGCACTGTGCGGGGTGACTCATCGTCTTCGTCCGCACCCTCGGCTTCAGCCGCATCCGCAGCGTCTCGGCGTCCCGGTGGTTCGACGGCCCGTCCGGTCGCTTCGCAGATTTCCTTCCCCCGCTCAGTCGGTGCCAGGACGCCGCCCGCTCCGAGGGGGTCAGTGTGCCGAGATGAACTCGTGCACGACGCGGTTGAACTCCTCGGCGTGTTCCATCTGGGCCCAGTGGCCGCAGTTGTTGATGAGGTACAGCCGGGAGGACGGGATCATCAACATCAGCCGCAGCGCGTTCTCGAAGTGGACGGCGCGGTCGTTGCGCCCCTGCACGATCAGCGTGGGCACGGTGAGTTCGGCCAGCAGCGGCGGGCCGTTGAGATCCCCGGTGGACAGCGTGAGCCTCATGTTCTCCAGGTGGTCGGGGCGGGCGAGGCCGGCGTCCTCGGTGAGCGCCGGGTCGTACGCGAACGCCGCGACCATCGCATGGTGCGCCGTGAACCGGAGCGCCGTCCTTCCGCCCAGCGAATTGCCGACGATGGCGACCTGGTCCAGTCCGAGCGCGTCCATCGCCAGTTCCAGCGCCTCCACGTGGTCGCCGGTCGCCCGGCACGGCGGTGTCGCTCTTGCCCCAGCCGGGCATGTCGATGGCGATCACACGTCCCCCCGTCCTCGAAGGCCTGGTTGACGGTCCGGCTGCCGGACGGCGAGGTCGCTGGGGGCCACCTGCGCCCCTCACCCCGGACCTGACCGCGGAGCAGTGCGCGAAGGACTACGAGCCCAACACCGGGCGCGTCATCGTGGACTTCCTGGAGGAGGACGACCAGCGGGCGGTCGGGGTCCCGGCCGCGCTGGTGGCGAACCACGGGCCGTTCACCTGGGGGGCCACCGCCCGCAAGTCCTTGGAGCACGCGATCATCCGCGGGGCCGCGGCCGACATCGCCCCGCACACCCTCAGCCCGGGCGCGAGCTCGGCCCGGCGGTACCCGTCCTCAGCGGGTGCGCAGCCAGGGGTCGACGACCTCCGCGAGTCCGTCCCGGCCGCGGAAGACGTGCCCGTTCAGGCCGACCGCCCGAGCCGCGCGGACGTTCTCCTCGCGGTCGTCGACGAAGAGGAAGTCGGCCGGCGCGGACTGAAGCGCGACGACGCAGTACTGGAAGGCGGCCGGGTCGGGCTTGGCCGCGCCGATCCGGCCGGAGAAGGCCACGTGGTCGAGGTCGTTCAGCCAGGGCTGGGCGGCGAGGAAGGCGTCCGCGTGGTCGGCGGGGATGTTGGACAGCAGCGCGACCCGGGCGCGCTCCCGCAGCCCGAGCACGTACGTGATCATGCTCTCGTCGACACGGGACCAGCTGTCGATGTCGGTGAGCCGCAGCTCCTCGATCGTGTCCGCGTCGGCGGGGCGGGACAGCGCGTGCAGGACGTCGGTCCAGTACGCGGACGCGGTGTGCCGGCCGGCGTCGTAGGGCGGGCGGTGGGTCCAGTAGGCCGTGGCGAAGGCGTCGGCGGAGGTGCGGCAGCGGGCGGCCATCTTCTCCAGGGCGCCCGGGCGCTGGTGACGGGCTATGACCCCGAAGAGGTCGAAGAGCACGATGCTGCGGCGGTCGGTGGACATGCGGATCCTCGGGGGCTCGGGGTGTGCGGTCAGTGCCGGTGGGGGAGGGCGCGGGCCAGCGAGTCCAGGGCGGCCAGTCGGCCGGGGCCCGCCGGCGCGAGGACGACGCTGGTCGCGCCGGCCGCGTGGCGGGCGTCGATCGCCGCACGGGCCTGGTCGGGGGTGCCGGCGATGCTCAGCGCCCGGACCCACTCGGCGGGCATCGTCCGCGCGAAGTGCCGGCCGTCGGGGCTGGCGGCGCGGTGCGCGTGCAGCTCCTCGGCGAACGGCAGCGGGTCGATGTGCGCGGCCCACTGCGGCTCGCCCACCGATTCCAGGGCCGCGCGGACCCGGGTCAGGGCCGCGTCCTCGTCGTCGTCCACGGCGGCGGCGTCGTAGACGACGATCTCCGGAGCGTTCCCGGCGGCGGGGCCGAGGTTGCGCAGGGACGCGGTGATGTACCCGGGGGCGGCCGGCTCGGCCAGCAGGAGTCCGTCGGCGGCCTCGCCCGCGACCGCCTGCGACTTGGGGCCGCGGACGCCCAGGATCACCGGCGGGACGATGTCCGGGATCTCGGTGAGGACGACGCCCTCGCAGCGTACGTACCGGCCGTTCTCGGGGCCGGGCTCACCGGCGACGAGCAGGCGCAGCGCCCTCGCGTACTCCTTGATCAGGGTCAGCGGGCTGGCGGGCCAGGCGCCGGCCTGGCGCATCCAGGCGGGCATGCCGTGGCCGATCCCGGCGATGACCCGGCCGGGGTGGAGCTGGGCGAGGGTGGCCAGTTCCATCGCGGCGAAGGCCACGTTGCGGGCGCCGGCGGGCATGATGCCGATCCCGACGGTGAGGTTCGTGGTGGACGCCAGGACGGTGGCGGCCTGGGCGACGCCGCCGCGCCAGCCGAGGTCCTCCACGACCCAGACCTGGTCGAAGCCCAGTTCCTCGGCGCGCCGGACGTAGGGCAGCACCTCGGCCACCGGGAGATCGAGCGGAAGCATGACACCGACGCCGCCGTGTGCGGGGTGTGCGGGGGACTCGGACATCGGGGGCTCTTTCGGTCGGCCGGGTGGGGGAGTGCTTGTGCGGCACGGTTGTCAGGGACCGTGCCGCACAAGCGGTCAGTGGGGGTTGCCCGCCGTCTCGTGCTCGCGGGCGCCGTCGGCCGCCGCCCTGTCGCCCCGGCGGACGACGACCGGGTCGGTGCGCAGGACCCGGGCGCCCACGGCGGTGGTCACGCACAGCAGTGCCAGCAGGACGAAGGAGTGGTCGAGGGAGACGAGGTGGGTCAGCCAGCCGATCACGGCGGGGCCGGCGAGCATGCCGACGTAGCCGAGCCCGGCCACGCGGGAGACGTTGGCCCCGGCGGCGGAGGGGTCGGTGTGCCCGGCCGCGCTGAACAGCTGCGGGATGCAGCCGGACAGGCCCAGGCCGAACAGCGCCCAGCCGGTGAACACGGCCCACATCCACGGGCCGACGGTCACCAGGGTGATGCCGACGGCGGCCACGCTCGCGCCGTACCGCAGGATCGCCACCGCACCGAACCGCAGGACGAGACGGTCGGCGAGCAGCCGGCCGAGGGTCATGGCGGCGGCGAAGGTGCCGTAGGCGAAGGCGGCCGTGGTGGCGGGCGCGCCCATGACGTCCTTCAGGTGCAGGGCGCTCCAGTCGTTGGCGGCGCCTTCGCACAGCATGACCATCAGTGCCAGCCCGGCCAGCAGCCAGACCCGGCCGGGGGTGGTGCGGCGTCCGTCGGTCGCCGCCCTGCGGCCGGGCTTCCGGGCGGCGGGCAGCAGGGCGCGGGCCGAGGCCAGGGCGACGACGACGCCCGCGGCTCCCATGGCGGCCATGCTCACGGCCGGGTGCAGGCCGAGGCCGGCCGCGCCCGCGCCGGCGAGCGCCGCGAGGACACCGCCGACGGAGAACGTGGCATGGAAGCCGGACATCACGGGGCGGCCGTACGCCTTCTCCACGTGCACGGCGTGGGCGTTCATGCTCACGTCCAGGCAGCCGTTGCAGAACCCGAAGACCAGCAGCGCGGCGGCGAGCGTCCACGGGTCCTGGGCCAGACCGGGCAGGAACAGGGTCACGCCGCACAGGACGCCCCCGGCCGGGACCACGGTGCGGGTGCCGAGGCGGTCGGTCAGGGGACCGGCCACCTGCATGCCCGCGAAGGCCCCGGCCCCGAGCACCACCAGCAGGCCGCCGAGCGCGGCGTGGCTGATGCCGACGCGCTCCTCGACCGCCGGGATGTGCACCACCCAGGTGCCCATCAAGGTGCCGCACAGGACGAAGTAGACGTAGGTCGCCACACGGGCGGCTCGCAGGGAACGTTCCATGCCGAACACCGTAACGAACATTTGCTGTGTTTGAAAGTCGAGTAAATGAACACATCACGTGTTCGTTTCTTCATGGTGTTCAATCGCCGTATGAGCTACGCAGACCGGCACGGGCTGATCGCGAAGGTCGTCCGGGACTCCGGAGGCGCCACGGTCCAGGAACTGGCGGAACTGACCGGTGCCTCCGAGATGACCATCCGGCGGGACCTCGACACCCTCGCCGCCCAGGGCGTCCTGGAGCGCGTCCGCGGCGGGGCCCGCACCCTGCTGCTGCGGGGCGAGGAGCCCCCCTTCGCGCTGCGCGCCCACGAGGCGGTCGAGGCCAAACGCCGGATCGCTGCCGAGATCTCGGCGCTGGTCGCCGATGGCGAGAGCGTCCTGCTGGACAGCGGCACCACCTGCCTGGAGGTCGCCCGTCTCCTGCGCGAGCGGCCCGTCACCGTGATGCCCCTCTCCCTCCAGGCCATCCACCTGCTCGCCGAGACACCCGGTCCGGCCACCCTGGTCGTGCCCGGCGGACAGCCCCGCACCTCCGAGGGAGCCCTCACCGGGCCCCTCACCCTCGCCTCCCTGGCCGCCCTGCGCTTCGACACCGCGGTCATCGGCTGCTGCGGGCTGACCGCGGCCGACGGCCTGACCGCCTACGACCTCGACGACGCCGCGGTGAAGAAGGCGGGCATGGCCTCCGCCCGCCGTGTGATCGCCGCCGCCGACGGCAGCAAGCTCGGCCACACCGCCTACGCCTGGGTCGGCCCTGCCGACCTCGTGCAGACCCTCGTCACGGACACCACCGCCGCCGCCGAGGAGGTCGCCGCGCTCGAAGCCGCCGGAACCGTCGTCCGGACCGTCTGACCTCGCGTCCCGGGCCTCAGCCCGCGGACGCCCGGATGAACGCGGCGGCCCGCTCGCCGATCATGATCGCGGGAGCGTTGGTGTTCCCCGTGACCAGGGCCGGCATGATCGACGTGTCCGCCACCCGGACGTTCTCCAGCCCGCGCACCCGCAGTTCGTGGTCCACGACCTTGCCCATCATGCAGGTGCCCGACGGGTGGTAGAAGGAGAACGACTGCGTGCGGATGAACTCGTCGATGTCCTGGTCGCGGTCCGACACGGGGGCGAGCCCGGCCTCGGCCGCCCCGCGCAGGTCCGACCGCAGCAGGGACGTCAGCCGCCGCTCACGGGCGATGCGCATGCACAGCCGGACGCCCTCGCGCAGCCTTCGGCGGTCGTCGGGATCGTCGAGGTAGTTGTGGAAGATGCGCGGCTTGGCGTAGGGGTGGGAGTGCCGCAGCCGCACCGAGCCGCGGCTCGCGGGCCGCGCCACGTAAGGCCCGAACGACATGCCCGGCTCCAGCGGCGCGGCGAGACCCTCGTCGCGGACGATGCCCAGCGCCGCGTGCACCTGGATGTCCGGGGCGGGCACGTCGTCGCCGGAGCTGAAGAAGCCGCCGGTCTCGTTCCACGCCATCGGGCCGGTGCCCCGCTCGCGCAGAAGCCGTTCCTCCGCGGAGGTGTCCGGCCCCAGGAGCGGCTCGGTGTCGCTGAAGAAGCTGATGAAGCACCCGGTGTGGTCCTGCATGTTCCGGCCCACGTCCGGCAGGTCGTGCAGCGGGGTGATCCCGCCCGCGGCCAGTTCGCCGGCCGGACCGACGCCGGACTGGAGGAGCAGGTGGGGCGAGTTGTAGGCGCCGAGGGACAGCACGATCTCCCGGTCGGCGTGGATCGTCCGGACGGTCCCGAGCCGGTCGACCTCCAGGCCGGTGGCCCGCGCGCCGTCGAGGCTCAGCCGCAGAGCGGTCGTCGAGGGCAGCACGGTGAGGTTCGGACGGCCCGCGGTCGGCTCCAGGAACGCGATCGCGCTGCTGCACCTGAGGCCGTTCCGCTGCGTGACCTGGTGGTAGCCCACGCCCTCCTGCTCGACTCCGTTGAAGTCCGCGTTGAACTTGTGGCCCGCGTCCTGGGCCGCCTCGACCCATGCCGTCAGCAGCGGGTGGACGGAGTTGGGGTTGCTGACCGTGAGGGGGCCGCCAACACCGTGGAAGTCGTCCGCCCCGCGCTCGTTGTCCTCGGACTTCTTGAAGAACGGCAGGACGTCGTCGTACCCCCAGCCCGGGTTGCCGAGCCGCTCCCACGTGTCGTAGTCGTAGCGGTGGCCGCGGACGTACAGCATCGTGTTCATCGAGCTGGTGCCGCCGACCGACCGGCCGCGGGGCAGGTAGGCGCGGCGTCCGCCGAGCCGCGGCTCGGGTTCCGTCTCGAAGTCCCAGTCAAACGCGGTCTTGAGCTGCTGCGAGAACAGGGCGGGGATCTCGAACAGGCGGCCCCTGGCCGGGGGTCCCGCCTCGATCAGCGCGACCGTGACGTCCGGATCCTCGGACAGCCGGGCCGCGACCGCACAGCCGGCCGACCCGGCCCCGACGACGACGTAGTCGTACGATTCCCTGGCCATTTCGCCTCCAAGAAGCTGGTTTCTGGAGAGGCTAAGGCTTGTCCCGTAACTGCTGGTCACGGGTGGGATGATCTTGGTGTGGCTGGTGTGATCACGGCGTCGGAGCCGTCCTGGATAGCCCCGTTCA
>NZ_JARAYJ010000135.1:0-504 GCF_033794345.1 Streptomyces niveiscabiei | reverse complement strand
ACGAAGACCCGAAACCGTTCGTCTGGACGAAGACCGCGGACGAGATCCTCGAACGCCTCGCCGGATATCTGAACCGAATTCCCGACTCAGGACACTAGCCTGCCGGGCCCGAAAAAGCAGTGGCCCGCACTCCCCCGGCGGGGAGGGCGGGCCCTCTGTCGAGAAAGAGCCGCGCCACGTGCGTACTTGACGGTGACGGACTCACCTCCACGCAGGGGACAGGTACCACACATGAGCGCTTCCGCATCGATCGGCGTGACCGGCCTCGGGGTCATGGGCCGCAATCTGGCGCGTAATTTCGCGCGGCACGGGTATACGGTCGCGGTCCACAACCGGAGTGCGGGGCGGACCCGTGCGCTGGTCGAGGAGTTCGGGCACGAGGGGGAGTTCGTGGCCGCCGAGAGTGCCGAGGAGTTCGTGGCGGCGTTGGAGCGGCCTCGGCGGCTGATGCTGATGGTGCAGGCGGGGGAGGCGACGGACGCGGTGATCGGGGAGTTCGCGCCG
>NZ_JARAYJ010000134.1:0-516 GCF_033794345.1 Streptomyces niveiscabiei | reverse complement strand
CGACTCTCGGAGACGCCCCATGAACCCTCTTCTTCGAGCCTTGCGGACGTACGTCCGCCACAACCCCGCCGGACCAGGCGTTCCCCAGCTCGCCGGCCACCTGGACGAACACCTGAAGAACCACCCCGTCACCACGGTCACCCGCACCCGCTCCGGCGCCCACTTCCCCGTGACGACCAGCGACGTCATCCAGCGCTACCTCTACCTCTTCGGCGCATGGGAACCCCACCTCACCTCCTTCGTCTCCCGCAGACTCCGGCCCGGAGACACCTTCATCGACGTCGGCGCGAACATCGGCTACTACACCGTCCTCGCCTCCCAACTCGTCGGCTCCACAGGCCGGGTCGTGGCCGTCGAACCCTCCCCCGACTTCCACGAGGCCCTGGCCGGGAACGTCCGCCTCAACGGATGCGCGAACGTCCGCACCGTCAACACCGCCGTCTCCGACACCCCCGGACGGCTGACCTTCTACCTGGAAGACCCCATGAACCTCGGCGGCACCACCGCCGTCCGGCC
>NZ_JARAYJ010000133.1:0-519 GCF_033794345.1 Streptomyces niveiscabiei | reverse complement strand
CGACTCTCGGAGACGCCCCATGAACCCTCTTCTTCGAGCCTTGCGGACGTACGTCCGCCACAACCCCGCCGGACCAGGCGTTCCCCAGCTCGCCGGCCAGTTGGACGAACACCTGAAGAACCACCCCGTCACCACGGTCACCCGCACCCGCTCCGGCGCCCGCTTCCCCGTGACGACCAGCGACGTCATCCAGCGCTACCTCTACCTCTTCGGCGCATGGGAACCCCACCTCACCTCCTTCGTCTCCCGCCGGCTCCGACCCGGAGACACCTTCATCGACGTCGGCGCGAACATCGGTTACTACACCGTCCTCGCCTCCCAACTCGTCGGCCCCGCAGGGCGGGTGGTGGCCGTCGAGCCCTCCCCCGACTTCCACCAGGCCCTGACCGGGAACGTCCTCCTCAACGGATGCGCGGACGTCGTCCGCACCGTCAACACCGCCGTCTCCGACACCCCCGGACGGCTGACCTTCTACCTGGAAGACCCCATGAACCTCGGCGGCACCACCGCCGTCCGGCC
>NZ_JARAYJ010000132.1:0-521 GCF_033794345.1 Streptomyces niveiscabiei | reverse complement strand
ATGGATGCCAGCGGCCAGCCGAGTCTTGATGAGATCGAAGATCGCTTCGTTGGGCTTGTCGCGGGCCGGCTGTCCCGGGACGAGGCTGACCGCTGGGCGGCGAGGTGGGTGATGGAGGACAGGATCGTCTGGGACGACTTGTCCTGGTGGGCTCTGAACTGCCTCTATGGAATCGATCTTCCCGCGAGCGATGGCGGCGGCTACCTGCACGATGCCGAACAGGTACGGGAATGGCTCGCTGAGCTGAGGAAACGCCGAGCGATGTGAAGCCGCCGCAGCACCGTCCTGCAGTCCCGGTCGCTGTCAGGATGTGCGCATGGCCGAACGGGTGCGGGTGCGTGAGATCGATGACGACGAGGGCCGGAGACTGCTGCGGATCATCCGCAGGGGCACGGGATCGGTGGTGACCTGGCGTCGGGCCCAGATGGTGCTGCTGTCCGCGCAGGGCATGTCCGTGGCGAAGATCGCCGAAGTGACGTTCACCAGCGCGGACCGAATCCGAGACGTGATCCACAACTTCA
>NZ_JARAYJ010000131.1:0-522 GCF_033794345.1 Streptomyces niveiscabiei | reverse complement strand
CTAGATGATCGATTCCAAGGGGTCGGCTGCGCGCACAAGGGAAGGGAGCCCAACGTCGGTGTGTGAAGACAGAGTTGGACTCCCTCGCCACCGCACTCTATGTGAAGACCGACGACCTCCTGAAGGCATCACCGCATCTGGCGCCCTGGCGTCCGGCCATAGGGATCGTTCCGCAACTGGCCGATGCGGAGCTGGTCACACTCGCGATGATGCAGGCCATGCTCGGATTCACCTCCGAGGCGAAGTGGCTTCGCCATGCCCGTTGCCACCTGCGGCATCTCTTCCCCTACCTGCCGAAGCAGCCCGGCTACAACAAGCGGCTGCGCAAGGCCGCCGGACTGCTGCGGCGAGTGACCCGGCTGCTGGCCACCGACACCTCCGTATGGAGCGACGACGTGTGGATCGTGGATTCCACGCCCGTGGAGTGCGGACGCTCCCGGGAGACCGTCAAACGCTCCGACCTGGCCGGATGGGCCGAGTACGGGTACTGCGCCAGCCACAGCCGCTTCTTCTGGGGCCTGC